>NZ_JAMZMM010000122.1:0-1241 GCF_024178385.1 Limnofasciculus baicalensis BBK-W-15
GGGGAGTAGGGAGTAGGGAGTAGGGAGTGGGGAGTAGGGTGAAACTATTTTTTTACTTATATCCTTCAACCTTCATCCTTCATAAAAATTTCACTCAAAATAGAAGTAACGAGCTTAGTGCTTGTAAATTGTTGATAAATTCCTTTATTGAGTCTCATGAGTAACACAAGTAACTTTCGTGAAGCAATCCGCAATGCTAAAAGTCAATCCCTGATTGGCCCCAACGTCATTGCCAACGCCCTGCCTTATGTCGGCGGTGGACTAGTCTTAACTGCTGTGGGCTCTTACGGCGGTTTAGGTGTCATCCATAGCAATCCAGGGCTATTCATGACTACCTTCTGGGTAGCCCTGATTGCGGAAATCGCCCTCTTCTTCGTTGCCCGTGGTGTCGCGGAGAAAGGGAACAATAGTACCGCCCTACCCCTATTAGCGACTTACAGTCTCCTAACTGGCTATACCCTCAGCGGTTTAGTCTATGTAGCCCTAGGCACTAACGGTGTTGGGATTCAAGGCATTGCTATTGCTGCTTTAAGCTGTGGCGTTACCTTTGTGGCAGCCCGTCAAATTGGTTCTAAACTATCAGATCAAGACGGGATGGCATTAACCCAAACCATACAACTTGGCATTATTGCCTTGTGTGTGGTTGTGGTTGCCCAGCTTGTCTTATCCTTCTTTGGCGTTTACACACCTAGTTGGCTGGAAATTGGCATTTCCGGTATTGGTGTTTTGCTATTTGTTGGTGCAGCAGTAGTTGATTTCTACATCCTGCCTCGCGCCTATCGCAACGAGCAATATCTACCAGCCGCATTGTCGATGTATCTCACTTACATCAACTTGTTTATCTTCATTTTGCGTCTGCTGATTGCGATTAACGGTAGGGATTAATTCCATACTCTACATCCTGGGTGTTTTAGCACCTGGGATGTAGGGTATCGTGTATTTTTAAACTCTCGGAGGGCGAAGCATTTGGACTGTTTATCTTGGGTTTCTCCGATAGCTTATCCCCAAAATGCTGTGCTAACGCCGATTCAAATCTTTGGCGAAACGCTATCGACAAATTAAAAAAGATATTGAACCTATTTTAACTCAAATCCAAACTGGCAACTTTATTGGCGATCGCATTATAGGAATTAGGGACACAGTTTTCAGCGAAACCCACCAGTGGTTTTAACCACTGGCTAATAGCAAAGTCCATTAAAATGGACTGAAATCTCTATTCTGGAAATAAATGAAATCTCTAT
>NZ_JAMZMM010000122.1:1341-16002 GCF_024178385.1 Limnofasciculus baicalensis BBK-W-15
ATAACCAACCAAAACAATAGCTATGACAGGAGCGAAACCCACCAGTGGTTAAAACCACTGGCTAATAGCTAAAGTCCATTAAAATGGACTGAAATCTCTATTCTGGAAATAAATGAAATCTCTATTCTGGAGTCAGTTTCAACTGACTTAAGCTATGAGACAGGGATTTTAATCCCTGGCGGTTGTAGCGACAGATATAAAGTCTAAACTAACCCACATCACCAATTACCCCATCTACCCATTCCCCCAAACAGTCTGCCATTATAAGAATAACCAACCAAAACAATAGCTATGACAGGAGCGAAACCCACCAGTGGTTAAAACATAATTTGTGCTTGTGTCATATCCATAACCTCTTTCACTTTTAACGTAAGTTTTGAAACCGAATAGGAGAGTACGGGGGTAGATAAAAACGTACTCATACCTATCGGCTACAGAAAAAATATTATCCTCTAATTTTGGCTAATTTCTCTACCAGACTCTCTGCTAAATCCAATAAATCAATCTCATCATTATTCTCACTTCCAGAATCCCGATAACTCCCACGACATACAAGACTATCCACTAAGACATTCTTCACGGCAAAAATTCGGTTATATTCTTCCGGGAGACTCAAACACTTTGCTAAATCAGCAGCAAGTCTGGAAATCATTCCCCATCCTAACTTCTTCCTGATTCTCACCGCTACCAAGTCGTCACTTTCCAGAAATGCAGTCACTAATTCGATAACTCTTTCATTTTCCAGATTCTGACTCGATACCGCTATTTCTAAATCATCATCATCTTCTTCTTCTCCCCATCTTTCTAGCCAATCTCCATCTACATCTTCAACATAAATATCTACACACTCTAGCCCATAATTCATCCAATCTTGCTGCAATTGTCGTGATTCTTCTAAATGTTGGATAAATTTTGCTAATTTTTCTTGACGGCCAAGTTGTATTTCTTGAATCATTCTAATTAAAGTGGGTTTATGAAGGTTTTTTTCAACAAGCTCAACCTGAACTATAAACTGAACTTTAAATAAACCCCTGTCCTGAGCTGATCGCTGTTATACAATAGTACATTCACAATTTGATTTACAAAATTTGTATCAGTAGGATTGAAGCTTAAGAATAGTCCTCTCTCTATACCCCAATTCTTCATTGTATTTTCCCAATGCTGTGATTTTTCTTGAGAGAATTCATCGGAGACTGTCGTTAGCTGAATACACAATGGTTTCGCTAGCCTACTGCTAGCTATTATATCTGTTCCCATGGAAAAATCCGCAACATAGCAGTACCAAAAAGTCCCTTGACGACGGATGATTTCCGTTGCTATAGCTTTAATAATACCCGCATCTTCATGGTAAAACTCACCTGCCATCAATTTTTTTTTCCAGATGTAAAATTTGGTGTCGCTTTCATTGAGCCATTTGGGAAATAAATAGCCATACCAATATTTTTCAGTTGGTGTCATGCGATCGTAATATAATTTTCGCTCCTCTTCTGAATCTAGAGTTTTGAGAGCTAGCAAAATTTGCGAATCTCTAATGATTTGTTGCAGAAATAACAAGACGAATCGTTTGGCAGTCAGCGAACCAGTCTTTATGTCTTTAACCCAGCGATTTATCTCCTCTAACCTTCTGGCTAAACTGGGATCTATCGAATCTGCTTCCTCGATCAGCGATCGCAGTCTATCCTTAATCTCTTTTGCTTGCAAAAGATCTGCCACCCCCGCAACTGATTGTTTGGATCATAAATTCTGCCCTCCTTATGTTATTACATTATATTTTATAGTTGGTAAAAAAAAAACTATTAAGAAGTATAACAATACTTCTCTATTTGATAGATTATACTATCGGTGAGTATAAAGTATCGTAAAGTAATTAAAGTTTTACAAAATTCCAAACTTAAAACTTCACAATCCTGTAGCCTGTAGGGTAGGCAATCTCTACAATCAGTATTGTAGCTCCTTGTTACAGATTTATGGATATAGCCCCCCTACCTTTAATTCTTTCTATTTTACACTTGATGGTAGTTTCCTCTCCCAAATATCTATAATAAAAATCTGACAGGTTTCTTCAACTCCTCTGTAACTCAAGATGACCACCACTCCCCGCCGCTACCACATCACCACCTTCGGCTGCCAAATGAACAAGGCCGACTCCGAACGCATGGCTGGTATTCTGGAAGACATGGGGTTCCAGTGGTCAGAAGACCCCAACGATGCTAGCCTCATCTTATATAATACTTGCACGATTCGGGATAATGCCGAGCAAAAAGTCTATTCCTATCTGGGCAGACAAGCAAAACGTAAGCACGAACAACCCGATCTTACCTTAATAGTAGCAGGTTGCGTAGCGCAGCAGGAAGGAGAATCTCTCTTGCGGCGAGTACCAGAATTAGACTTAGTGATGGGACCTCAACATGCGAATCGTTTAAAAGATTTACTGGAAACAGTATTTGATGGCAACCAGGTTGTTGCTACTGAAGCGATTAATATTGTCGAGGATATCACTAAACCCCGCCGCGATAGTACGGTTACTGCTTGGGTAAATATTATTTACGGATGTAATGAACGTTGTACCTATTGTGTAGTGCCAAACGTGCGGGGAATTGAACAATCTCGCACTCCGGAAGCAATTCGTGCTGAAATGGAGGAATTGGGCAAACAAGGGTATAAAGAAATAACTTTACTAGGACAAAATATCGATGCTTACGGACGAGACTTACCAGGTGTAACTGAAACTGGTCGTCACTTACATACTTTAACAGATTTACTCCATTTTGTTCGCGATGTACCCGGAATTGAACGGATTCGCTTTGCCACCAGTCATCCTCGTTATTTTACCGAAAGATTAATTCGCGCTTGTCACGATTTGCCCAAGGTTTGCGAACATTTCCACATTCCTTTTCAATCGGGAGATAATGATATTCTTAAGGCAATGGCGCGGGGTTATACTCACCAAAAATATCGCGCCATTATCGATAAGATTCGCGAGTATATGCCCGATGCCGCCATTAGTGCCGATGCAATTGTTGGATTTCCTGGGGAGACTGAGGCACAGTTTGAGAATACTTTGAAATTAGTAGAAGATATTGAATTCGATCTGGTAAATACGGCTGCTTATTCCCCTCGCCCTGGCACGCCAGCAGCGCTATGGGAAAGTCAGCTTAGTGAAGAGGTAAAAAGCGACAGACTCCAGCGCTTGAATCATTTGGTGGGGGTAAAGGCAGGGGCGCGATCGCAACGTTATTTTGGTAGGATTGAGGAAGTGTTAGTAGAAGACCAAAATCTGAAAGATCCCAATCAGGTGATGGGGCGTACACAAGGGAATCGTCTTACTTTCTTTAATGGGGATATTGGAGAATTAAAGGGGCAATTAGTGAAGGTTAAGATTACTGAAATTCGTCCTTTTAGTCTTACGGGGGTGGTGATCTGAGTTCGGAGTATGCGCTTCGCGCAGGCTACGCCAACGGAGTTCGGAGTTCAAGGGTCTTCCGTACTTAATGTGCTAAATTAATATAAAATATTAGCATAAGTTATTGCAGGACAATGAATCCACCTCTTGTTTGAGTGAATTTGAGGTATTGTGTACTTCAATTCAGACAGAGATTGTCTTGTAAATACTTAAACTAATAGTTTGGCACACTGAGTACAGAAGACCCAGCTTTAATAGTCTAAAGAGATAAAGGTCTAATAGGTTTAGATGCTGAGGTGATACGCAGCACATTGTTAAGTTTTTTTAATTAGTTGGGGTGCGAGAGCGAAGCGCTGACTTGTCAGTTCGCTAAATTCCCCTTAATATTGAGATACTTCACGGTCTGAGAGGTGTCTATGAGTTCCAGGAAGCGCATCCAGAGAAAAAACCCTTGGGAGCCTACTCCGGCTCCAGATATCCTCAAAAGCCGTCCCTTCAGTAATGGTTTGGGATCGAGAGAATCTAAATTACCCACAACCAACGATATATTACAGACACGTCCGTTTTCGCCTCGTGACAAGGATGTATCGACACCAAAGGATACTCGTTCCTTTGAAGAAAAGATGATTGGGGCAGAATTTCGTTACAACGGGGTTAGTATTCCAACAGTCCAGCGAGAGGAAGTTGAAGAGGAAAATAGCCAAGAGCAAGCGGAAGGTGAAACTAGTGCGGCTAATATTTCTGTATTTGCACCTTCTGCACCACCATTAGAGAATTCGATATTGAGTCCGTTTTCTTTGCTCCAGACTGATGGGTTAGGTGAACAGGAAACAGTCCAGCGAGAGGAAGTTTCTGTTGGGGAGGAAGAAAAAGAGGGATTTGAAGTAGGGATTGAAAAGCAGCAGCGACAAGCATCACCTGATGATGGGACAATTCAGCGGTTGTGTGCTGAGTGTGAGGGGGAATTAGCAGAGAAAGAGGAAAAGGAACCAATTCAGGCGAAACTGACGGTGGGAGAAGTGGGGGATAAGTATGAGCAAGAGGCTGATGCTGTAGCGCGGGATGTGGTGGAGAAGATTAATGCGCCTCAACAAGAGCAGTCAGTGCAGCGTCAGTCAGAGTTAGGGGAAACTTCAGTACCGAATATAACTGTGATGCGCCGGGGTGAGAGTGTTACTGGTGGTGGAAGTGATGTAATTCAGGATGTGGAACAGGGGATACAGCAGGCAAAAGGTGGTGGACAAGGGCTTGATGAATCTATTCGGGAACCGATGGAGGGGGCATTTGGGGCTGATTTCAGTGGGGTAAAAGTTCATACCGATGCCCAATCTGACCAGCTTAATCGTTCAATTCAGGCGAAAGCGTTTACTACGGGGCAGGATATCTTTTTTAAGCAGGGGGAATATGACCCTGGGAGTAAGGGGGGACAGGAGTTGTTGGCACATGAGTTGACTCATGTGGTGCAGCAGACAGGTGCGGTGCAGAGAAATCTTGAGGTAGGGAAAAAAGATACTTCCCAGGAAAAAGAAGTAGATTCTATCTCGCAAGTAATTACTGAAAATGAACAATCAGGATACACTTCAGCTTCTGAAGCTGAAGTGTATCCTGAATCAGAGGTAAAACCACTACGAACAAAAGAACAAAAACAGCCAACTCAAACTGAACCTGTACCTCAAGAAGAAGTTCAGAAAACTCCTGAATCTAATCAAGTAGTTAATTTACTTTCGGCTGTTAGTAACCCGCAATATGTACAAGCTCAGACTATTGCTATGCAGCCATCTTGCCGTGAAACTGGTCGATATCCTGGCAATCAAGAACACCTGTTAATAGAACAGGATTACAAGCATAATATTAACTCAAATTCAGCAGTTGAGTTTTCTATTCCAAGTTCTGGGCCTAATGGAGGAATTGGTTATGCTGATATTGTAGATTTAACAAACTATGCTATCTACGAAATAAAAACCTATCCAGGATCTGCCCAAGGTGTAGTAGAAGCGGAAAGATATCGCAGCTTCGCCCAAAAGAACTGTGACCAAAATGTAATATGGCAAATCGGTACACAGTATCCAAAGCGAGTGATTCCGTTCGATGCACAAAATGAATTAGTAGCTCAACAATACCCACAATTTCCTGGTGTGATTACTTACTACAAACGAAAAAGGAAACAAGAAGAGAAGGAGAAAGTATACCAAGAAATAGTAAAATTTATTAAACGAGTAGTCGAAACAGGTGAAGATGTTGATGCAGCAGTACAACGTTTCTTAACTGAACATCCAGAGGTCAAAAATTATTTGATTGGCGCTGCTGTAGGTATCGCAATAGCAACTCTTGCTGAAGATATTCTCACGGCTGGTGCAGGAATATTAGATGATCCTGCCTCTTTTGCTGTAGTCTGGGCGCTTATTAGAGCAGCGCGGGCTGTCCCATAAAACATCAACTATACTGAGGAGAATAAACTTATGATCGTAAAAAAACACAAGTGGCTATCACTTTTCTGTAGCACACTAAACTGTAGTAATAATTTTTGTGAGGTGCTAGCTCGGCAACTTGCGGAACAGATTTACATCCAAACAGGTCTTGATATGCGCAGCGGATTCTTTCTTGTACCGGGACCAAATAGTTTAGTTCGTTACGATCAAAAGAATATTGCCTATTTAGATGTCGATTTGATTGGACCTGATAACTTTGGATATTCAAGTTTAATTAGTTGGAGATGTGAAGCTCATCCCGATTTGCAAATAACTCCAGATAACCCATTGCTACCCGATCGAGAGTATCGACTTGAAGCCTGGTGGCAAGTGCTACCAATTGAGGAGTTAAAAAAATATAGCGAACCACCTGCTCCACCAATTTCTGAAAGCTTCTACTTCCCCGTTGAATGGGAATGGTTTGCTTGGCCTGATATCTATTTAGAATTACAGATAATACAGGAACTTTCACAAGCGCAAATTAAATTAATTGAAGTTGCCTTAGAGCAAGCAAGAGTAGACTGGAATCGTGAGTCAGAAAAGCACGGTACTATCCATAATTGGGGAGGTTTATATCAAGTTGAGGCTCAAAAATATGAAATGAACATAGATTTTGGTAGCACCGATTATGCGGCTCTATCTCACTGGCTGGAAGCATTGGAAAATTTAAACCATCTGCTACCCCTTACTCGTGTAATTGTCCGGAGTGTCTCTTTACGTTCGTAGTGCCATCCCTTCATAACTTGAATGAACAAAAGGCAGCAGCAGCGGATAAAATTGGGGAACAGATTGATAATCCAATCCAAATGATTCAGCAGAAAATGCCCTAGATGAAACTGTTTTAGTACAGAAGTTCATTATAGTGAATCTTATGGAGTTTTCAAGGGATATCCGAAGATTGAATCTGCGTTATAAAGTAGACAACTTCTTTCTTCTCTGCCTAGTTTTAGGTATTTCGCTTGTAGTCATCACCCAAGTCCAAGTTCATTCGCGTGTCAACCCGACGAAGGTAAATTTGCAAAATGGTAGCTGGCGAGTAGTCAGCTCCCAACAAAAAGAGCAAGTTACTTTCGATTTCGTTACACCTGACAACGAGCGGGTTGTGTTTTCATGGAGTGGTTCGACCTTCAGGTTGGTGAATTGGATTCAGCCCTCCGTCAATGCGTCGCTGTGCTTACTCTAATTGCCCAACACTAGCTATCTCTTTACTTAAGGAAGCCAACGAGGATGAAAACCCGGTAACAATTCTTCAGGTTGCAATTGATTTGGGGGATTTGAAGTTGTACTATCAACTAAAGGTAAAAGCCATAAACGAGCATTTGCTATTGCTTGTCCATTTTTCCTCAATGCGTCCGTTTCTGAGGCAGGTTTAGTGACAATTTGGTCGAATAATAACGCCAATCCATCTGGAGATAAACTCATGGAAATATCCTGTTGTTCAGGCAATATTGCTAAAGGCTGTACGGGCTTCTCCTTACTATTTTTGTCATCTTTTAGGTTGATAGCAGCAATAAAGGGTTGTTCTCTATATGTTTCCCCTTTAATTACTTGGGTGAGCAAACAGTAAAGCTTTTCCTTATTGGGGGTAAACTGGCAATTGAGAATTGAACCTGTGGTGCGGATTAGTTCTTTGTTCGTACCTTTATTATTATCCCACAAAAAGAGCGATCGCGTCGGATTCTTGGGATCTCGATTAAATTTCATCATCGCCCCTAATGAATTATCCCTGGCAAAACCAATCACTTGCTCAAACTGAGGCATAAAATCAATTTGCTTTCCTGTTGGTAACGATAAAATCCCTAATCCTTGCCCCTGAAGTAGTGCCAAAGATTGACTATCAGCCGTAATTAAAAAGTTACCTCCTGGCGGGGCGGTAAATGGTTTTGGTTTAGTGTTATGCGGAAGAATCCACAAGCCAAACTCAGCCGGATTTTTGCGGTTGACTCGCTGCACTACAATAGTTTTGCCATCAGGAGATAAATCAAATTGCAAATTTTGATATTCTTTACTATCCAAAACTAATTCGAGTTTGCCTGGTGCTTGGCTGGCGGATGAGCCAAAGGATAGTCCTGTAGTTATGGTGTATAATTGTTGAGTAAGTAATCCCTTGATTTCATTTTGGCGATCGTTGGCAGATAATAAAATTTTCTCTCCATCAGAGTATGGTTCAAAGTCCATCACTACTAAGTCTGGAGGTGTTAGGATAGTTTTCTGCTGCTGAGTTAAATTGTAGAGAATTAACCGTCCCACTTCTTCAGCTTCAACCCCTATGTAGGCAAAAGCGCGATCGCGGCTACGGAAAGACGCAGTAAACGGTTGGATTTCGGTTCCCTTACTTTTCCCTGCTAGTAATTGATCTGTTGCCCCTTGCAGTTCCAATTTATATGCTGTACCATAAGGTAGGGGAGAGAGTAAAGTATAAGCCATTTTCCGCCCAGCCCAACTTATTTTACCATCAATTTTTAAATTGTCTACCTTACCTTGCTTAGTATCTGGAACAAGGGCATCAAGTTTAATATTTTGTTCCACACTAGCGTGGTTCATGGGGCGACTAAAGGTGAGGATAAATGCAGTATCATCTGCACTTATCTGTCGATCCTGCCAACTGAAATCCCGAATGCGAGGGGCAGTGCGATCGCCTGTTAATAATAATAAACCTATTAGTACGCCCAGGACAAGGATTACGCCTAATGCCAGACGATCAATTGGTTGAAGTAATTTGTTATTCCTTAGAGTTTGTCCTGACATTATTTAACTAAGTATGAATAGGACTTACGCAGTTAGGCTATCTGTAGGGTGCGTTATGTAACGCATCCTACTATATATGGAGTTTAATGACAGATTTTGCGTAAGTCCTGATGAAGGGAATAAAACACGCCCTAGCCCCTGTTGTCAAGTTAAATCACCTTGACGAATCCATGACGCACCCCGTATATCATCCGAGTCAGGACATCTTCATCATCAGAGGTGAAACTGCGATCCACAGGGGCTGTAATCAAGTCATTCCAGTCTGTAAAGCTGATCTGTCCATTTCTCATGGTTTCGGCAAACAAGCCAGCAAGTTGACTGGAACTGCTGCTGATTTCCCATCGGCAAAACTTGTGTGCAGCTATCATAAGCACCAATTGTAAATAAAATTGGAAGTTTGTAATTGTTATTTTAATTAAAATTTCATGTTTTTTCAGTAAAGCTTTGTAAAGATTTGGTAAAGTACCTACAGCAATTTGGGGTGTGGGTACGCCCCTTACTGAGATCCCTACACCCCAGACCCCACTAATTGCAACCTATTATGTGACACTTTACGCTAATAATAGGTACTAAAGTTTTGCGATTAGATATAAATAATTATGCAATTTCATTGAACTATATTCCAGAGTACTTATTTCACCAACAACCAACAACAAACAACCAACAACTAACAACCAACAACTAATTTAATTCTGAGGGCTGTGACTTGTCTAAATCTTGGGTAGCGCTAATCATTTGCTCTGCCAAAACCGCTACTTGCTCCATCATTATCTTCTCCATTGCCCCCAACTCTATCACCCCCATCCACCGTACCATTGAGGAAAGAAATAATTCTTTCAGATAAGCGAAGGAAAAACCATCAGTTATTTGAGCAATATGATGAATCCCTGCCTCAGATAAACCCATATCTTCGTTTAGATTATGATTCCATAACTCAATATAAGCCACTCGCTCAGTTATAGATGGTAATTCAAAGTGATATTTTCGATCAAAGCGACTAGGGCGATCTATAATTGCGGGATCTAAACGTTCAGGATGATTAGTGGTAGCTAAAGTGACAATACCCACATTATCAGCAAAACCATCTAATTCATTCAAGAAAAACGAACGATTTTCCTTATCAACCAGAGAATCGAGATCCTCTAATACTAGAATACAGGGTGCAGACTGTCTTGCCTTTTTGAAAGCTTTCCGGATATTGTCATTATCGGTTTCATACCGAGACTTAAAACTTTTGACATAGAGACAAGGCTGCTGCATTTTATTAATAAGAGCTTTGACAGTATGGGTTTTGCCATTACCAGGGGAACCGATAAATAAAATACCTCGCTTCCAAGGTACACCGTAGGTTTGATATGTAGGGCGAGAGGCAAAAAAGTTTTCTACATCATCTTGAATCTCTTGTTTCAGAGTACCGGGCAAGATGAGATTATCAAAGGTTGCACTCTTGATAGCTTGAAAGAGACTAGGATTTTTTTTCCATCCGCCTTCTTCAAAAACTAGAACTTCCTCGCGAATTGTGCCATTCCATTCACAAACAGCAGCAAAGAAAGATTCAGCAATATTTTGAGTATCAGCAATTACCCAGTAATATTCAATAGTATTCCAGCCATCCTGCCAACTCATTAAGATAACTTTGATACTCTGTCCATTCCATGACACCTTTAACCAAGCATTTTTGGCACTTTGATTGATTTTATTATCCATGCCATCCCAGCTTGTTGAAAACTGGTTATGAATTGAGATATTTTGTTCAATAGTGCATTTTCTTCCTTGGGCGTAGGCTTCTACATCAAAGGAACAATCATTCCCCTCCACCACAGCTTTATCTGGATAAATTCCGGCTAATTCCTGACTGACATAGTAGGCAATCGCAGTAGAGGGAAGGTTGAGTGCTTTTGTAATCAGCTTTTTGATTTTCATTTTAATTTAGGGATTATGGTTTTCTGTTGCAATTTACATTGTAATCCTATCACGCTACTATAAATAGAGGCTTTGCCTTATATTTATAATTCGTAGAACAGGCATCTTGCCTGTTAGCATAGCCTCTGCGTTATTAACAGATAATTCTTGTTCTATCTTCCTGAAAATATTTATCTAATTGTTCCAGTAATGGATTAATCATTTTTTTCTGAATAATATGAGGTGGGTTCCAGTTTACCCATTGATAACTGCCATGTTCGCTCAGTGTTACAGTCACTTCTTCCATCAACCAACCCAAGAAAATTACCACAGTTTTCTCTATTTTTTCATTGCCAAATTTATTATAGTGAGTTGTATAACTATTAGTGAATCGAAAGGCAAAATCTAAATGTATAGCAGTCGCAGGAATTCCAGTTTCCTCATAAAGTTCCCGCAATGCACAGCCTAACTCATCTTCCCCAACTTCAATATGACCTTTTGGTAAATCGTAGCGTTGAGAATGCTGCTGCATCAAGAGGAAACTTAATTGAGGCTGAGTACGCATCACCAGGATACCGCATGATTTGACGTGTCGCATGGGAGGGTAGGAGAAAGACTGTATTATAACATAATACAAAATTATGGGGAAACTAAAATGCGATGCTGAAGGCAGGCGAAGCCGTCACCTTTTCATCCTTCATCCTTCAGTTGACTCCTCTATCTGTGTAATTAAATTCATTGCCAGATTAATCAATTCTTGTTTATTAACCAATTGTTCCAATTCTCTCACTTCATAGCGCCCTTCTGCTACTTCTAGAGAAGCTTTATTAATAGCCTGTCGGTATGCGGATTCTAGCACTAGATTCAACTCTTCTGGTGGGAGATAAAACCCTCCTGATTCGGAACGCTTATTTTCTTCCTGAATTTCTAGAACAGAATTACGAATTGAGATATCCCATGAGCGAGTTGTGCGATTTTCTGCTTTCTGTTTAATTAGATGTAATAAGAGAATTACTCCATAACTGCGAATCGTCTTAATTATATCTTTTCGTCCCATTTCTACCAATTCTTCAACTATTGTTAATGAACCTTTAATATCGCCCTTTATCAGTAAATCTTTCAGGGTAAGTAATTCTTCCATAACTAGTTACTCAATCTTAGGTTATTTCTATTTTAGAGGCTAGATGCTAGATGCTAGAGTTTAGATATTGGATGTTTAGAACAATTAGCAATTCCCTACTCCCTACTCCCTACTCCCTACTCCCCATTTCCTAGAATAGTTGGGCGAGTTTCATGAATCATCTGTGATAGAATACCGAAAAGTAATTCAATATTTTCAATAAAATGTTCTTTCGGTTCTATATAAACCGTAGTACCTGTCAACTTCAGAAATTTCCAAATACTTCCTGTTGTTACCACACCATAAATAAAGGGAATATGATTATTTTCTTGCTGGTTAAAAATTTGAGCCGCTACCATTTCAGCAATGCACTGAGGAATACCTAATTTTATATTATCATTTTCAGCTTCCACCAAGGTAGCAATTGGTGCAGTTACAGATAACTGCTCAGGTGAATGACTGATAATAAAATCACAAGTACCGTTAAGCCCTTGAGATTTATCAACATTGAATTCTGTACCAGAAAATAAACTGATTTGACGGTTAAACAGTTTCCGCAATTCAATTAAAACTGGAGCAACAATCATCTCAGATCTAGCTTTTTCTGTATCAATCCTCAATGCCAAAGGCATGTTTTCAGCTAAAATATCGATCAAAATAGCATTCGGCTTAACTGGATCTACATTTAAAAACAGCTCCACTTCTTCTATAATTTTTAGGTGAAACTTATTTTTAATATCCTTGATCGTAAATTCACTGTAAGACATTGTTTCATTCTCTAACAATTAGAAAATAGGTTAGACATTAGATATTAGATGTTTAGAAAAATTAGCAATTCCCCACCTCCCGATACGGCATCCGCTGATCCACTCCCCATCTCACTCTAACGCCTGTGAAGTAGTTGGCAAATGATTAGCATTTGAAGTTGGGGTAGCATTTGGTTTATTTAAAGACTGATAAACAGCGCGAGAAATTTGCCGGACTAACTCGGAGGCACTACCATCATTATGGGGACGTTTAACCATAATTGCAATAACGTAACGTTTCCCACTGGGCATATCTACCAAGCCAGCATCGCCAATCATTGAGCCAATATCGCCAGTTTTATGCGCAATAGTCGCACCAGGCTCTAATCCTTGAGGAATTAGGGAATTATTAACCGTTTGCTGCATTATATTTAATAAGCGATCGCGCGATCGCAAAGACAGCAATTCCCCTTCATTCACCCGGAATATTAAGGTTGTTAAATCTTTGGGATTGCTGGTATTTGTCCCTTCCAAATCTGGCAGAGGATTATTAATTACAGTTGTTGTCAATCCCCAATCATGGAATCGTTGATTAAGCGCTTGTGCCCCACCTAGTTTCTTGATAATCATATTGGTGGCAGTGTTATCGCTAATCGTACTCATCTTGGTGGCGATTTCCAAGGCAGTGTACTTGGTTCCTGGTTTCTGGTATTGTAGATTTCCAGAACCAGATGCGATCGCGTCTGGCTCCAGGAGCATCGGTTCATCTAAGCGAATTTTACCCGCATCTACATCTTGAAAGAAGGCTACTAAAATTGGTATTTTAATCGTGCTAGCTGCGGGAAAACTGACATTACTCTGAAAGTCCAAATAAGCACCCGTATCCAAATCTACAACGAAAACTCCCGGTTGTAATTTAGAGTTTTGCGCGATTAGAGTTTGGATTTTCGCTTTTAGTCCAGCAATTTCCTGTTTCTGTGGTAATAATTTAGAAGTGCTGGATTTACTAGGGCTTTCTTTAGCGGGACGATCGATATTACCATTAGCTTGGACACTCAACTTACTGCCAGGATCGATAATAGACAATAATGTTCCTGCGATCGCACCAATACCAATACCCAAAATCAATAACCTAACCAGATAAAGTAATGGTGTAAACTGGCGTTTTTTCCTACTTCGCACTTGGCGAGGTTTTGGTGTGGGGGGGGGTTGAATTTTTAGGGATCTGCCATCGCGTTTGGTAGCATTTTTATTGATTGGGATTGGCGTAGGTAATGTTACTGCTTTAATTGGCTGACGCTGAGGTTTTCTTGCCTCTTTTTTCGCTTTAGTGGGAGGTTTTACAGATTTAGACTCGGTTACCGAGCGTTTGTTTAAAGTTTTACCTATCTCAGCACTTTTTTTGAGTAAAAGTTCCGGTATCTCCCTCAGTTTTGATATCGCCGGGGTGAGGTTAATTTTTGATATCTCAGAAATAATCTTCTCACCTAAGCGTAATTCCCCTAACAGAGGGCGCTTGCTGGATGCTGCTGAAGGTTTAGTCTGTGGACTTTTTGGCGGTTTAGCAGGTGCGGGTGAACGCCGTATTCCCGTTTTAGACTTTGATTCCTGGGTAGAAGGTGGCGTTGAAGGTACAGATTTGCGGCTTTTGGGTGGAGTCTGAGAAGTTGCTTCCTGACTATTGCCTTTACCAGGATTGCGCTTCCCCCGCCGCAAGTTTAGTTGCGGTGGTGGAGATGCTACAGGAATTTCCGCCGCTTTGGGAGACTGTTTGCGACGATAACGACGTTCCCCCGTCGGGGATTCCCGCCGTTTTTCCGGATCTGAATTTTCAGGGTTACGCCTGTTATTTGTAGACGCTCTCACCAGTCACCTCCAACACAACTAATCTTAAAATGGAGAGTTTTGAGTTTTGAGTTTTGAGTTTTGAGTTTTGAGTTTTAAGTTTTGAATTAAAACTCCTCCCACTCCTCCCTACTCCCCATCATTAACAGTCTTTTGCAAAGATTGTAACGCCCATTCTGTCTGACGGAGAATACCTCTGAGCATTTTTACTTCCTCTGGGCTTGGAGATGCTCGGTGCAGCAACCGTCGAAACTTTTCCATCCGGGCGATCGCAGTATGAGGATAAAGATAACCAATCTTCAATAATACAGTTTCTAGGTGCTGGAAGTAAGCTTCTAACACATCTAAAGATGCCGTCTCTGTGGGGGGGGGAGTGGGGAATGGGTTTTTTGGAGTGGGGAATGGGGAATGATTTCCAATGGCAGCTTC
>NZ_JAMZMM010000569.1 GCF_024178385.1 Limnofasciculus baicalensis BBK-W-15
CCCCCTCTTCTACATCTGCCCCATTTCCCCCTCTCCCCCTACTGCGGCTTTGAGGCAGAAAAATAGTAGTGCCAATTACACCCAAATAAACAGCCAACAGCGGCATTCCCGAAAAATGCCAACCCCAATGTAGATAACCCAGACATAACATTAGTGAAGTGCGAGAAGTGAAGCGAGAAGAATCATCTCGAATTGCTTGATTAAAGAGAATAATACCAGTGAGGGAAAAAGCCGCGACTATAACAACTATCCATTCCCAGAAATAACGCCACAAACCAAAACTATCCATCGCCCAAAAATTTACAGGCACGAGGAGAAGCGCCACCAACTCCAAAGTTTGGGAAGTTAACTTTAAATTCTGCTTATTCCTTGCCCAAATCCCAATACCAAAAAAAATTATCGTATATCCCCATAACACCCCATACTGCCCCGCCGGAGGAAAATTCTGCCATTGAGTTGCTGCTAATACACCAGAAGAAACTACTACCAGAAAAACACCCAAAAACAGTAACCATCTAACACTTAATTCATCTTGAAAAGACTGCCATATTCCCGATAGAGGAAGAGGTGACAGAGTGGGAGTAGGAATAGGCGTTTCAATTTCTCTGGGATGAGAAATCCGACGAATAGGTGCAGGAGGAGTAACCACCAATTCCGGTAGGAGACAAGATAAATAGGTTTGACTGATTCGCTTTACTTGAATATCACTCAATAAACCTAAACGCAACCAGACATCTAACCCTTGCAGTAACTCTGGGCGAGATGCAGAAACAATAAGTTCAATTCTCAGGGGGCGGTTAGGTTGGGAAGACATGGCGTTTGAAACCTAATTTTAGTAAAATGTAGGGTGGGGAAGGATTGATGGAGTTAAAAAAGCCTAGTGTTGATTAGCCGTGCCTACCCCGATATTATCTTGTTGTAAATACTTATCTCTAGGTCTTTCTCACTTATGCAGTAATGTTATGTTAGATAAACTGTAAATACTACTCTACAGTAAAAATGTCAGATTTGTGCCAGTTTACTAACTGCCCAGCTTCCTCAAAATATAAAATTTAAAATCTCAAACCCAAAAGAGTCTTAGCTTTGACTTTTTTAGACATCTATCGCAATCCTAAATAGGTTGTCAAACCATAGGCGGGCAAGATGCCTGCACTACAAAGATTTTGGCTTGGATTTATTTACGACTGATTTAGGATTGCTATATCGCGTTTCACTATTGAAATGTACCCACTCTCAAAAGTAGACAATCTGAAAATTGGCACAAGTCTCATCCAGAGAGTACCTATTCAAGGCACTCCCACCGAGAAAAGAGTAATTGCCGTCATAAGCTGTCACGCATTGATATAGCAGGAAAGCGACTTATATGGGCAAAGCCATCACGCCATTCGCCTCCAGCAAGGAGATCCCACTCAGACTAATCCTTAAACCCCAGGAGCCACAACGATTTCAGCCAATTTTGAAAAAACTTCTCTTTTCCCCTTGCCACTTTTGAAAATTAGCGCTATACTAGATAAAGCGACCCGAGACAAAGCGACGCGGGATAGAGCAGCCTGGTAGCTCGTCGGGCTCATAACCCGAAGGTCGGTGGTTCAAATCCGCCTCCCGCCACCAAATTACAAATATAGCAAACCCTACCAGCATTTAGCCAGTAGGGTTTGCTATTACCGATCCTACTCTTCGTGCCTTAGTGTCTTCGTGGTTTCCCAAATGACGGAATAAAAAAATAAAAAAAAACCACTTGGGGGCTTGCGCTATTGATTTTTTTTTGTTAAAATTAGATAATGGAAATCCGTGCCTAAATTTTATTAGAGTCACCACTCCCATTATTACATAATACCATAGCCCGGTCAAAAAGCATAGAGGTCTGAAAAAAAATCCCCCTCCTTATATAGCAACCAGAGATGAACCCCTACGAAATTCTTCATCAAACTCAACGGCAGCGAGTCAGCGATGGTATAACACGAGCGCTTCTAGAAAACTGCGAGAGTGCCCCACACACCCTCCTACTTGTCTGGTCCCAACTTGGTGACTTTGACAGTCTCGAATACGCTTGGTGGTTAAAGCGAGAAGCCGAAAAGTTGCAAGCTAAAGGAATAGCAATTCGCGCTATTGGGATTGGCAATCTCGATTCAGGAAAACAATTCTGTAACTATACAGGATTTCCCGCCGAGTGGTTGTTTGTCGATCCGGATGCCCAATTGCATCGCCAGCTTAATCTCTATCCTGGGCTTTGTGTCAAACTTCCTGGACTTTCCACCACTCAAACTGCTTGGCTCAACCTACTATTAATGTGTGGAGGTTTTGGCAGCCCCGGTACACTAGCCGAAGTTTTTCGGGGTTATTGGGGCGATCGCAAAGCGCCTCAACTAATTGATGATAAGGAAGTAGTGAAAGCAGCACCACTACCACCACTACAAGGCTCATTTTTTAAATTAGCTGGGGGTAGTGGGTTTCAGCGCCCTTTTGAGTTAGCCACCTTACGACTGCGAAATATGGCGGAAGTTTTGAGCAATTGGAATACTTACGTCTCCAATCCTGCCTATCTGACACAGCGAGGTGGAACTTTCTTTTTCGATGGAAGCGGCAAGCTATTATACGAACATCGGGATCGGGGAATTCTCGGATGGGCAGCTAACATGAGCCAGCCGTTATCGTTTTTATTATAAGAAAATAGCCTGAAAACCCCGTGACTTGAGTCCGGGGATGAAAGG
>NZ_JAMZMM010000570.1 GCF_024178385.1 Limnofasciculus baicalensis BBK-W-15
GGAGACAAGGGAGACAAGGGAGACAAGGGAGACAAGGGAGACAAGGGGGACAAGGGGGCAGGGGAGAGTTTTAATTCAAAACTCAAAACTCAAAACTCTCTTCCCCCATTCCCTACTCCCTACTCCCCACTCCCCATTAAGTTATAATAAAGAGTTGGATCGTTTACGCCCTAAAAGTTAGGGAAAAAAGCTTATGACCTTGCCAATCGTTGCCATCATCGGACGACCAAACGTGGGCAAATCAACCCTGGTAAATCGCTTGGCGGGTGTCAACGATGCCATCGTCCATGATGAACCCGGAATTACCCGCGATCGCACTTATCGCCCCGCCTTCTGGCAAGATAGAGAATACATGGTAGTCGATACAGGCGGATTAGTCTTTGATGACGATACCGAATTCCTACCCTTGATTCGCGAACAAGCAATGGCAGCCCTTGCCGAATCCCAAGCTGCTATCCTAGTAGTAGACGGTCAAGCAGGACCAATGCCAGCAGACGAAGCGATCGCAGATTGGATGCGCCAACAAACCGTCCCCGTTGTCCTCGCCGTCAATAAATGCGAATCCCCCCAACAAGGCATCATCCAAGCAGCCCAATTTTGGGAACTAGGTTTAGGCGAACCCTTCCCCGTCTCAGCCATTCACGGTGGTGGTACTGGCGAACTACTCGATCAACTCATTACCCACCTACCAACCGTCGGCGAACTCCCCGATACCCCAGAAATCAAAGTTGCTATTATTGGACGACCTAATGTCGGCAAATCCAGCCTATTAAACGCCCTCACCGGAGAAAAGCGTGCCATCGTCAGCCCCATCTCTGGCACTACCCGCGATGCCATTGATATGGTAGTTGAACGCCCAGGTAACCCAGAAAAAGGCATTGAAGACAAAACCTATCGACTAATCGATACCGCAGGTATTCGTAAAAAGAAAAACGTCGAATACGGAGCAGAATTCTTTGGCATTAATCGCGCCTTCAAAGCCATTCGCCGCTCCGATGTAGTATTACTAGTAATTGACGCACTAGACGGAGTAACAGAACAAGACCAAAAACTAGCCGGAAGAATAGCCGAAGAAGGACGAGCAGCAATAATCGTAGTTAACAAATGGGATGCAGTAGAAAAAGACTCCTACACCATCTATGAACACGAAAAACTAATTTTAGACCGTCTCAATTTTATCGAATGGGCAGAAATAATTTTTATCAGTGCCCTCACCGGAAAACGAGTAGAAAATATTCTCGATTTAGTAGACACAGCCGCCCTTTCACACCAACGTCGCGTCAGCACAGCCACCATCAATCAAGTTATCCAAGATGCCATCAACTGGCACTCTCCCCCCACCAGCCGCCAAGGGCGACAAGGCAAAATCTACTACGGAACCCAAGTAAGAAGCCAACCCCCAACCATAGCCCTATTCGTCAACGATCCCAAACGTTTCAACGACAACTACCGTCGCTACGTCGAGGGCAAATTCCGCCAACAATTAGGCTTCACAGGCACACCCATCCGCTTCCTATGGCGAGGCAAAAAAGTCCGCGAAATGGAAAGCAACAGCCCTAACCGCGCAATTCGAGTGTAATTTGTTGTTAGTTGTTAGTTGTTGGTTGTTAGTTATTTGTTGTTAGTTGTAGGACAGGCATCTTGCCTGTCACTGCGATTAATTTTAGGTTATTAATTGTCGGACAGGTATCTTGCCTGTCACCCTCAACAACAAACAACAAAAAATGGACTTACTCCGCTCCCTTCCCCTAGGACTATATCTAGAACAACCCGTAACCTGGCTGCACCACCTAGACTCCAGGGTAAAATTCATTTGGCTAATGAGCTTTTTAGCCGCACCCCTATTAGCAAATCCCTATTGCCGTTTAGCATTAGCAGTATTATTGATTCTGTTAACTATTTCCGCCGCCATCCCCTTGCGAGTGTGGCGACAACAAATGGGTTGGCTACTCATGCTCTCAGTATTCGTATTTATACTAACCGCGATCGCGCCAGATGGTCTTGCAGTTAAACACCAGCCCAGATTACCTCCTCATGAATTAACCTTCACTCAGGACATCTCCAGCACCAAAGCCCAGACCAAACCTTGGTACAATCCCTTTGGCTGGGGAACACCACCTTCCCCCCAACCTTCCTCAAGCCAACCATCCAAACTTAAACCCCTCCCCCAACCAACAAAATATAGCTACATCCTATTAAAAGCAGGAGGAGTAACCATTACCCGTCGCTCCTTAGAACTTGCCGTGCGGGTGAGTACCGTCTTATTTACCCTCATCTATAGCACCAACCTCTACCTACTTACCACCGCCCCCGAAGAAATTACCGCCGGATTAGAAACCCTACTGAGGCCATTGCGTCGTCTAAATTGGCCCATCACCGAAATTACCCTCACCTTAACCCTTTCCTTACGCTTCATTCCCCTAGTCTTAGAAGAAGTCCAGAACTTAATTCGTTCAGTCAGCACCCGTGCTATTAATTGGAAAAAGCTCGGTATTCGCAAAAGCCTCCAAGTCTGGCTCCTAATTGCAGAAAGGCTACTGGAAAACCTCCTCTTACGAGCAGAGCAAATTGCCAAAGCCATGACAGTGCGGGGATTCACCAGTCCCAACGAACATCGGGTACAGTGGCATGAGTTACGCATTAGCTGGTACGATTGGTTAGCATTAAGCAGTTTGATCCTCTTCTGGGGAGCGCGACTGACTTGGGG
>NZ_JAMZMM010000571.1 GCF_024178385.1 Limnofasciculus baicalensis BBK-W-15
GAACTAGACCACCAAGATCCATCTTTAACCCATGCAATTTTTTTCTTAGTAATTAATTCTAATCTTAAATTGTCTAAAATTTTATAACTAAAAATACCTTTTTTAGATCCCCAAAAACTATCACAATGTAGCAGGGGATAGATCTCTGCTTTTGAGATAGATTGATCCTGAGAAACTAGATCGATCTCTAATTCTGTTGACGGCTCTCTTTTGATATGCTCCCAATCATCAAAAACCAAGTCATAGCTTTTTAATTTTTGAAAGACATCATCAACAGGTTTCATAACCAAAGTATCAGAATCAAAAAAAACAAATTCTTCAAATTCTCCATCAAAAGCAACAAATTTCCGAGCAACATTAGTTTTATACCAGCTAGGGCGTAACCAGCTTGATTGTTTCTCTTTTGGATGAGCTTCCCAACAATCAAACGTGAAACGATCCCATTGATCGAGAGCTTCTCGATCGTTAAAAATACCTACATTAGGATACTTTATAATTGCTTCTTTAATTTTATCCATATTATCGTTATAAGGGATAATACATATCGGTATATTCTCCCCAAGATTCATATTAACACTATTGATAAAAGCGATTAATTGATCGTAGGCACTATCATTGGCTAGAGTGTATATACCTTTCATCTCTTTAAAAATTTAACATTCAGAGTACATTGTAACTAATCCCAATCTAGGTGACAAGGTATAGAAATAGTGCGCCCCTAGAGGGGAACTTCTCAATCAACCACTCAACAAAGCTTCCACAAACTCATAACTAGAAAAAGGGCGCAAATCCTCAATCCCTTCCCCAGCGCCAATAAACCGAATTGGCAAACCCAATTGCTGCACCACCGCCAAAGCAACACCTCCTTTAGCAGTTCCGTCCAATTTTGTCAATACCACCCCACTCAATTTTGCCGCTTCTGCAAAGACTTCCGCCTGACGCAAACCATTTTGCCCCAAGGTAGCATCCAAAACTAACAGAGATTCAACCTTAGCATTGGGAGCCTTTTTATCCACAATGCGGCGAATTTTTGCCAATTCCTCCATCAGGTTTTTCTTATTTTGTAATCGCCCTGCGGTATCAACTAGCAGTAATTCAGTATTTCTTGACTGTGCCGCCGCAATTGCATCAAATACCACCGCTGCCGGATCTGTATTCTTACCAGGATTAGCAATAACTTCCGTACCGCTCCGTTCCCCCCAAACCCTCACCTGCTCCACAGCAGCAGCTCGGAAAGTATCCGCAGCCCCAATTAAGCAACTGTACCCAGATTTATTTGCCAGGTGAGCCAATTTGCCAATAGTTGTAGTTTTTCCAACTCCATTTACCCCCGTCATTAACCAGATATTCAGAGTATTTTTTTCTGGGAAAAAGTTAGAGGTGTAATACTTCTCACAAGGCTTATCCAATAAATCTCGCAGAATTTGCTTCAAATACGCGATCGCCTGTGTTGATGGTAGCACTTCATCGCTAATTTTTGCTTCCAGGGTCTTAATAATATAATCTGTTGCCTCAACGCCGACATCTGCTTGCAAAAGCAGTGCCTCAATTTCCATTACGGCAGCTTTATTTAATGGTCCTTGACCTACAATTCCCTTAAGTTGATTAACTAAACCGCGACGAGTTTTGCCCAATCCCTCCCGCAGTCGCTTTAACCAATTAATTTCTTCAGCAGAAACATCATCAGGATTTCTTCCTTGAGATGCTAATACTTTAGCTGACCACAAAAATCCTTCATCAATATTAACATCAGGAATATCCTCTTCTTCTTCATCTTCCGTTATTTCTATCGCTGGTGCTACTGATTGCTCTGCTATTTTAACTGGTTCCGTTGTTGAGATTTCAACGGCTGTAGCTTCGAGGCGTTTGAGTCTTTCTTCTCTGTCAGCTTTACGTGCCCAAATGGGTACTGTCGATTCGGGTATTTCGGTAACGGGTACTTCTGTTTGTGTTTCTGCTTCTGTTGATAAGGGTACTGCTAATATTTCCTCTGTAACTTCAATATCCGGTTGTGTTACTTCGGCTACTTCTGATTCGGTATCAGTTATCGAGGTTTCTACTTCTGGAGATGGGATGCCCAAAGCAGGGGTGGCGATCGCACTTTCTACTGCTTCAGATTCTACTTCCGTAACTTCAATCTCCGGTTGTGTTACTTCGGCTACTTCTGATTCGGTATCAGTTATCGAGGCTTCTACTTCTGGAGATGGGATGCCCAAAGCAGGGGTGGCGATGCCGAAGGCTGGCGTTGCGATCGCGCTTTCTACTGCTTCAGATTCGGTTTCGGTAACTACTTCGGTAACATCTGTTACTTCTACTACTTCTGATTCTGTCTCAGTTTTTGGTATTGCCTCTGACTCAACTAATATTTCTCCTGCCGCGATTGAGGCTTCTTCTGTCTCAGGTTGAGCTTCTGACTCTTGTACTGCTGAGACTTCAGGAGATTCTGTCCCCTCTTCTGGAGTTGCTTCTTCAGAGGGTTGCTGTTGCTTCTGAATATTTTTGTAGGCTGCTTTTGCCCAACTCAGATAATCATCCGCAACTGTTGTCGATTCCTCCTCCTTGGATTCCTCGGTTACCTTTTCTTCAGGTTCAACTGCCGGGGTTTGGGGGAGATTTTCTTCTGTTGACTCTTCTTTATTGCCGAATTGACGGCGAAACCAATTAAAAACCATTGAACCTAAATTTGGGGAGTGGGGAGTGGGGAGT
>NZ_JAMZMM010000123.1 GCF_024178385.1 Limnofasciculus baicalensis BBK-W-15
TCATTGGGATGCTCCCTTTATTGGAGGAAGGGCGCGTGCCGCAACAAGGCGTTTGGGGGCGAGGGCTTATAGAAGTTATTTTGTAAGTCCTACTCACCCGACAAACATAACTTTAAGGATTATTGGGAATCCGTTCAATTTGAGCGTAACCACTGAATACCAGGCGTTTACCCTGAGTTTCTAGGCGGTTAATCCGCAGTTTCACTCCATCGAGATTAAATCGATCTAGATCGACCATTTTATTCAAAATCCCATCTAGCGCAGTAGTTAAGGTTTCAGAAATCTCTCGCAATTCCTCTGGGATTGAATCTGGTTCAAATTGGGTGTCTTTGAAAAGAATGGACTTCCGCCGTTCAACTGCTAGGGTAGAAGTCATGCTAATTGGGACTAAACCTCTATCGCACAGGTTAACTTTAGCAAAGAGTTGTATCCTGTTATTCTGTTTTAGCTTAACTTCTACGTCGGTAAAGGATATGGGTTGGTTACCGGAAAGTTCGCTTAAAGCAGGAATTGATACATTCTCCAGATGCTTTCTGACTAAATTTGCCTTGAAGGAGTTGTTAATGTCAGCTTCTGTTAAGATTACTTGTGCGATCGCCTGTGTGGGTTGTTTTAGGGAAAGTTTCCCTTTGAGAAGGGAACCGAAGTCTAAGGAGACTGCATCGGTTTCAAAGGACATTTCCTCTGTGCGGAAATCCTGACGAATTACTAAACCACTACCTTTCATCCTAAAGCTGTCTATGCTACCCTGCAACAATTTACTGGAGGGATAGCAGCGTACCGAAACTTCTACCAACTCGCTGCGAGTAAAGAGGTGGCGAATTGTATTATTGGCAACAGTGTTGAGCATTTGCTCACCCCAGTCAGTGCCATTATTATTGGGTATTCCGACAAAGCCACCTATCATATTTGCCTATATATCCAATGAATGAAAGTAATACTTTTTCGACATCCGTAAGTGTTCTCTCTCTTTTGTAACAAATTGTAAAGATTTCTGCAATTAGACTTTTCAAGTTTGTAGGGAGTAGGGAGTGGGGAGTGGGGAGTGGGGGAAGTCAAAATTAATTCCCTAACCTCTACTCCTCTACTCCTCTACCCCTCTACTCCTTTACCCCTCATCAAAGTCAAAATAGGAATTACGCCGCTACATTATATATAGTGGTCAAACTCCGTTAGCAACGGATAATTCACGCTACATATAGAGGATCTCTGTAAGTCCGATCAAAACTATTTTCCCCATCTCCCCTCTTCCCCATCTCCCCTCTCCCCCTCTTACGGGACTCTATTATCAGGAATTCTTCAAGAGGAATAGAGAGAAATTGATTATTACTTAATCATGTCATGGCAAAACGCATCTACCAGCTCATCAGCAAATTCAAGCAATTGTATTGCCTCAAGACAGCCACCAAATCTGGCTTGAATTCACAAGGGAAATCGCAAAATTTTAAAGGGATATCTTTCCTGATGGGATGGAGAAGTTCCGCAGGTATTTTTGATATAATTGCGACAGATAATCCCAAGATATTAGCCGCTTTAATTATACCACTAGCTGCTTGTTTATTTCCTGCGATCGCTCTTTCTCAATCTATTCTTCCTGATGGCAGTACCAACACCACTGTTGCTCCCAATGGTGATATTAAAGGCGGTGAATTGAGTCAGGATGGCAAGAATCTGTTCCACAGTTTCAGTCAGTTTGGTCTGAATGCTGGTGAAATTGCTAACTTCATGTCCAACCCGTCAATTGTAAATATACTGGGTAGAGTCACTGGTGGCAATCCTTCAATTATTAATGGTTTAATTCAAGTTACAGGTGGCAATTCACATCTGTTTTTAATGAATCCGGCGGGCATTGTATTTGGTGCTAATGCTGTACTCAATATTCCCGGTGATTTTACAGCTACTACTGCTACGAGGATTGGCTTTGGTAACGATAATTGGTTTAACGGAATTGGTGCTAATAATTATTCTGCCTTAGTGGGTAATCCCAGTATATTTGATTTTGGTCTATCTGGCACGCCGGGAGTAATTATTAATGGTGGAGATTTAGCAGTTGGAGATGGTAAAAATCTTAATCTAATCGGTGGTACAGTTGTTAGTACTGGTTCATTAACTGCACATGGAGGGAATATCAGTATAGTAGCGGTTCCGGGGCAAAATTTAGTACGAATTTCTCAATCTGGTCACTTACTTAGTTTGGAGATTCAAGCTAGTCAAATAACTGACTCTGGGTTGCCAAATCCCCTATCTTTAGCAGAACTACTAACAGGTTATTCTGACATTCAAACCTTAACAGGATTAACAGTTAGTTCAACTACGGGTCAAGTTAACCAAACAGGATCTAATCTAATTGTACCAGATGGAGGAGGTACAGTATTTGCATCTGGTAAAATTGATGTTTCTACCAGATCCCCTCTAGGTGGAGGAGTCCAGTTACGGGGCAATTCGATTGGATTTTTTGGTGATATTTCGGCTAGTGGGAGTAGTAATAGTGTTGTCGAGTTATCGGGGCAAGATAATCTAACATTTGATGGGAATGTGGATACCTTAACCCTGGCTGGAGATAAAGGGAAGTTATTACTTGAGTCGCCTAATTTTACCATTATTGATAGCGCAACTATTAGTGGCGATACCACTGCCAATCAACCGCCATCGCCTTTCGATCCCAACCGCCCGACTAATACCCTATCTTGGGGTAAGATTGCCAATCTTATCCTGAAAAACAATATCACTTTGCAAGGGATAGGGGATATCTCTGTTACAGATATAATCGGGAATACTCCCAAAATTACCCAGAATGATTTAGTGAAATTTGGGAATAATGGTGGTACTTTGACGCTGCAATCTACCCAAGGCGCGATCGCATTTAGCGATGCCAATGATACCATACAAACCTCTGGCAGTGCCATTACTCTAGAAGCATTCCAAGGAATAACTACAGGTAACTTCCTCACCAATGGCGGTGACGTTACCTTAACTTCCCAAACTGATAACATTAGCACTGGTAAAATAGATACTAGTGCAATAGATAAAAATGGCGGTAGCATTCGTTTAACTGCTCGAACAGGTATCAATATTGACTATATTAATGCCCAAAGTTTTAACGGGCATGGTGGTAATGTCGATATTACAACAGGGAGATTTTTTCGGGCATCGGGTACTTTTGCCGAACGGAATGGCGATAGTTTGAGTATTTCTACAGCGGGTACTGCTGGCGGTGGCTCAATTATAATTCGACATGGAGTAAATACATCTAGCATTCCCTTTACTGTAGGCTCAGATTATAACAGCGCAAATGGTACAGCCGGAGCAATTTCAACAGGCGTAGCATCCTCATCTGTTCAAAACAACGAGATTATTAATGGTGTATTTTCCGGTTACTATCGTCAAGGAAATTCACCTAGCGACATCCAAATTATTGGGCCAGAAATAGAAAAAGTAGCCGTGAATAATCCTCTACCTGAAGTCAATACTCCCAATACTCCCATATCTTCCCAGGAGAAGGATAAACCCAAGGAAAATATCGTAACCTCTCCCATCCTTCCTCCAGTAGAAATTGATACGGTAGTCAGTAAACTGGAAGAGTCTTTCACTACTCAGTTTAAAGAATATTTAGGCAAAGATATTCAGGCTTCCACCGTAAATTTATCCCAAGCGCGGGGAATCATGGGGGATGTGGAAACAGAAACTAGTATTGAACCTGCCATCATTTATGCTGTTTTTGTACCTGCAAATATCCAAAGTGGTACAACAGCAAAACAGCCTACTGATGAGTTAGAATTAGTGGCAATTACTGCCAAAGGCAAACCCATTCGCAAACAGTTAGTAGGAGTAAATCGGGAAGAAGTACTCAAAGTTGCTCAAGAATTTAGAAGTGGAGTTACCAACGTCAGAGATGAGCGCGGTTACCTCCGTTCATCACAGCAATTATATCAGTGGTTAGTTGCACCATTAGTAGAAGATTTAGAAGCGCGAGGAGTGAAGAATTTAGTATTTATTTTAGATAGCGGATTGCGCTCCATACCTATTGCGGCTCTTCACGACGGGAAAAGTTTTTTAATCGAGCGATATAGTGTCAGTTTGATGCCGAGTTTGAGTCTAACGGATACAAGTTATCGAAATATTAAAAATGCCCAAGTATTGGCAATGGGAGCAGATAGATTTAGCGACCAAAAACCGCTGCCAGCAGTGCCTATAGAATTGAGTGCGATTGCAGGTAAATTATGGAAAGGAAAATACTTTCTCAATAATACCTTTACCCTAGAAAATCTCAAAGCACAGCGACAGGAAACACCCTTTGGCATTATTCACTTAGCCACTCATGCTAATTTCCAACCAGGAGTACCAAGCCAATCCTATATCCAACTTTGGGATAGTAAGTTAAGATTAGACCAAATTCGTCAACTTGGTTGGCATAATCCACCTGTAGAATTATTAGTATTGAGTGCTTGTCGAACAGCGTTAGGTGATGAAGAGGCAGAGTTAGGTTTTGCTGGGTTAGCAGTGCAAGCAGGAGTAAAATCAGCTTTAGCTAGTTTGTGGTACGTCAGTGATGAAGGTACATTAGGATTAATGACAGAATTTTATAAGCAACTTAAAATTACTCCAATTAAATCAGAAGCATTGCGACAAGCACAGTTAGCAATGTTGCGGGGAGAGGTGCGAATTGAGTCAGGAAAATTACGGAGTGGTGGAGGAGAAATAATATTACCTCCTGAGTTAGCGCGGGTGGGAAATTTGCAGTTAAGTCATCCTTATTATTGGGCGGCTTTTACGATGATTGGAAGCCCTTGGTAGTTATTTTAACTTGACATTTGATCTAATTTGATTAAAGAGGGCGAATAGTTATAATTGTCATGTTGTTGTACCATCTGACTTCTCTCGAACCATTGAAATATGTTCTCTCTCCATTTGCGATCGAACCCATGCAAGCAAGCTATTCTACTCCCTCCATTTGTGTAGGAAATGTCCTCTTCCGGAACCCAATGTGAATAGCTAACAACCCCATGGCAGAGAGCCAAAGCCAGTAGCCAAGAAGAGGTTGAATAGCAGACAGATAACAAACCCCTCCCTCATCAGCCAGAAGTGGAAACCAATTCGTTAAGTGCAAACTGCTTAAGGCAAAACCAATAGCTCCGACAATGAATATACGGGCGAATATCAAATTATTTCTGAAAGATGTAATCGATGTAATCAATGCCAAGAAGTAAAAAGGATTTGCTAACCAACCCATAGCGCCATATTGAATGAAAATAACCCCGATTGCTCCTAACAGAAGTAAGGCAATGCCCCAACTACTTTCTGTAGCTCCATTAGGTACATTCCATAACCCTGCCACGAAATCCTTTGAATTGCTTCCACCGCAGATCTTCTCAAATAGAATGGCTGGAGATGCCAAACAACTGATATATAGAATCAAAGATAAAACAGGCAACAAAAATCGGCTCATAGCTCTCCAGGAGTTAGGGTGATAGGCTTTGGCTCACATAATTAAATATACCCTCCATCTAGTCATAAATCAAATTATCTTCTCGACCAACCTGTGACATATTGTTGATTAAAATCAGGTGACAAATATAAGATTCATATCGATTAATAACCAGATGATTGCTGCTGATAAGCTAAATAGACAGATTCCAAAAACACATTAGCACTAACCTTTTCTGGCAGTGCTTCCAGAGCGATAATATCTTTAATTTGACGAGCTAATCGTCGGCTTAATTCATATCTTGCCTCCGGTGTCATTCCTTCGCGGCGCTGCAAATACTCTCGAATTACGGCAAAATTATCTGGTAGCAAACGGGATAAATCTGCTTCTGTTTGGAGCCAATCAGCTAAATTTTGTGCCTCTTCAGATAAAGGAAAATTTGCCGAAACAATTGCTCTTTCCTCTTCAACCACAAGGGTTCCCGCTACCCAATCTCCCAAGCGTTTCTCCCGTTTGCCAAAGATAATAAAAAATACTCCCAAAAATAATAAGTCATCAACGGGGCGCAGCAAAGCACGAAGGGTTGCTTGCTGCAATCTAACAGGTGTGCCATCATCGCGAATGGCGCGAATCTTGACATAGCGTTTACCAGGAGTTTGCCCTTGCCATAAGGTTTCAAAAAATACAAAGTAACCAACATTTAGGGCGAAAGCTATTAATAGCATAATTGAAAATAACCACAGTTGTGCGCCACTGCTGCTACCTACCCAGCTTTCAATAATATCGGTAATTTGAATAGATAAAAATCCCCAAGCAATCAGAAATACGAGCCAGATTAATGCCCAAACTATATAGTCAATTAATAGGGCATACGCGCGACTGCCAATTCCGGCTAAGGTAAATTCTAGTTCAACACTTTCTGGCGTTTGGAGTTTGATGCGGTTAAAAAATCCCATGGCATGTGATGATGTATTAAGTACCAATCCTGAAGTTACAGGAGATTGCAGGTTTATGAAGTATACCCCAGAAACCTGGTTTCTCAAAGAAACCGGGTTTCTCAAAGAAACCGGGTTTCTCTGCATCTCACATACCTGAAAATTGCTGTGACTTGATATTATCTTTCTGTCTCTTCCCAGTTTAAATCGCGTATCTGCAAATCAATACCTTCCTGACGAGTGCGAAGATCGTAATAAATGACAGCTTTAATCGATTGCCAAAAAGGTATAATGAACACGCTAACAGTTAATCCTAAAATATAGCTCAAAACTAAGAAAACAATTTGAAAAGTGATATCCAGGGGAGATGTTTTCATAATCTCTAGAAGAATTGTTTGAATGAGACTAACTGCAATCTGAGAGACAATATAGACAGGGATGCTAACCAAAAAAGCTACGATGAAGATTAGAAAAATTCTCCCCACATATCCTTGAGTCAAAGCCCAGCTACGTCCAATTGTTTGTTTAGCATTGAGATTTGGCTCAATAGCTAGTGGAACTTCAATCAGGGAAAGGCGTGTAAAGAAACGAATAATAAAACTTAATGCAAAACCAAAAGCTACAATTCCTATTAATACCATTAGCATGACAACAGCCGCATTATTTTTAGTGGTATATGCAATTACACCAAAGATAATTCCGATCAAACCCATGGCAATATAAAATCCTAGTATCATACCAATGTATATTAAAAAATACAGGAAATTAGTTATTAAAAAAATCCAAATCTTTCGATCTACATGACTGCGAGCTTCCCGAACAGTTTCTGGTAATTCTACTAATTGACGGAAGGCTAATCGGGTAATAAGTGCAGAATTAGCGACGTATTTAGCAAAGCAATAAAAGAAGAGAGGTATGCTAATTACAACCAGTAACAAAATATTAACTGGATTCACCTGTTTGGATGCAATCAGAGTAGGAATTATCGGAATAAAAAGCAAAAAGGGCAAAAGTGACCACAAAGTTGCCCGGAAAGCAATAGCGAAATATACTTTAAGATGATCTCGATAGAGTCGCAAACCAGCACTGACGACATTACCAGGAGTGAGGGAGCCAATTGGTTGTTCGAGGTTGCGATTAGACATGGCTAAATTTATCCAGTTGCTTGATATGGAGAGTTTAAGGTTATCTTAGGCTAAGGTTGGTGTAATTTCCATAAAAATTTATGAATATTAATCGTTGGATTGGCAGGCGGGAAGCAAACTGGAAGCGCTTGGATACCCTCTTGACACAAGTGGAAAAAAGGGGACTTAAATCTTTACAAGCACCTCAAATTAAGGAATTAGCCAGTTTATATCGCTCTGTTTCCGCAGATTTGGCTCGTGCCAAGACGAATAAAGTCGGGAATATCATAGTGCAAGATTTGCAACGGCTAACTTCCCGTGGCTATAACCAAATTTATCAAGGCTCTCGCCATCAGGAATGGCAAGCGGTTTGGGATTTTTGTCGCTGGGGTTTCCCTAGTGTAGTGCAGAAAACATTTGCTTACACGGCGGTAGCGACGGCAATCTTTTTGGTGGCGGCGCTAATTGCTTGGTGGTTTGCTTGGCAAGATCCAAATTTTATCTCTCTGATAGCACCACCATCTTTAATTGAAAAAGTGCGGGATAAGGGTGAATTGTGGATGGGTTCGATTGTGGGAATTGAACCCCTAGCTTCTAGCAGTATTATGGTTAACAATATCAAGGTTTCTTTTGGTGCAGTTGGTGGTGGAATAACTGCTGGAGCAGTCACTGTATTTATCCTAATTAATAATGGACTCCATATCGGCGCGATCGCAACTTTAGTTGCTCAGAATAATTTGGCTTATCCTTTCTGGGCATTTGTATTACCTCACGGCTCGTTGGAATTACCTGCAATATTTTTAGCTGGTGGTGCTGGGTTACTGATAGGTAGAGGTATTTTGTTTCCGGGTAAATATCGTCGTGGAGATGCGATAAAATTTTATGGTTACCAAGCGGCTCAATTAGTGTTTGGGATTGTCCCGATGCTAATTATTGCTGGTACAATTGAGGGGTTTTTCTCTCCTAGCCCAGTTGTGCCATCACCTCTTAAGTATGCTGTTGGTGTTGGATTATTTACTGTCTTGGTTGTTTATTGCAGTCGTCAAAGAAAGGATGAAGGATGAAGGATGAAGGATGAAGGATGAAGTATGAAAGATGAAGTATGAAGTATGAATACAATAATTAATATAGATGCCAACTACAAAGAAACCGGGTTTCTTGAAGAAACCCGGTTTCTGAGGTGTACTTCATCCAACTGAAAACCGCTATATTAATTAGTACTTCGCAAACTCCGCACTTCCTCAATACTAATGCCCGTAATTTGACTGATGGCTTCATCATCTAGTCGTGGGAGTAATTGTCGGGTAATGGCGATCGCTTTTTCTCGCATTCCTTCTTGAATTCCTTCTTCTCGCCCTTCTTCTCGCCCTTCTTCTCTTCCGAGAGAAATGGCTCCTTGTTGATCGTAGATAAACATTTCTCGCCGTTCAAAATCATCTAATTCTTCTGGGGTTAAATTCACTTGATTGGCAATTGTAAATGCTTGATGAATTTCCGGAATTACATCCATTATTTCGGGAACTTCACTTAGGCTTCTGGCATATTTCATAAAGTAAATCCACTTGTCTGTCAAGGTTTCAAGTTGAGCTATTTCTCGGTTAAACTTGGGTAATTCCACAAAAATTAACTTTATATCATTTTCAGTATAGGTTAAGTTGGTTGTTTCTTCTTTGTAAACAAAGCGAGAAATTACGCTATCGCTATTGGGGAACATCTCAAAATCGGTAATTGTTAAAGCGATGACAGGTTTCAGCATTCTGTATCCTTCTCCTTTCTGCAATTGAAAGGCATAGGTTTTTGCTGCATTGAATAAAACCCGCTTACCAAATGACTGGACGTTCAATACCTGCATTTCAATGATCGCTATTGTGTTATCATTGAGGAAAGCTTTCACATCTAGATAGGTATCTTTCAATCCTTGGACTCTAGGTGGGAGGTTGGGGTCAATAATTTCTAAGTTTTCAATGATGGATTTGCCTTCATAAATTAGGGCATTGAGAAAGCTTTTGAGAATATCTTTGCTTTCTGATGAACCAAATATTTTTTTAAATGCGTAGTCGGTTTTGGGGTTAATAAAAATCATAAGTATGTAACCTTGCTATTGCTTATCTTGACCTACAGCTATTTTAGCTTATACTCAGATCTTGCACCAATGTCAATAACTATAGGGTGGGCACTCCCCACTAAAGTAATTTTATGCTTTTAGAGTTATCTTGGGGAGTGCCCACCCTACAAAAAATAGTTAGTTGAGAATGGTGCGTTAGCCAAGGCTAACACAGCCTACAGATAGAGTTGTTGCGTAAGTTTTAGTAGAATTTATTCCTTCACCCGTAACTGCAAATCCAAACTTTCACGACGACAGCGAATATCGTAATAAACTACGGCTTTGATAGTTTGCCAAAAGGGCATAATAATGACTCCCGTTACTATCGTTAAAACGATTGTCACTAAAGCTGCTCTAATAGAAATATCATCTATAATATATCGCAAGAAATTATAAGATAGTAATCTTACTATTTCGCCGAATACACGCCAAACAATAATCCAGATGGGAAAAGTTATTGAAAATGAGATTAAGATAATTGTAATTAGCCGCATTCTCAAACCTTTAGTCAATTCCCAGCTTTGTTTAATCGCCTTAAATGGATTGCTATTATCCTCCATGACTAATGTTAAATCGGTAATAAATAATCGCGAGTAATGCCATAAAGGACTTAAGTATACAGCTATGGCTATTGGCAAAAATATTGCGGTAGATACCCAACTTCCAAAGACATTGCCATCCTTCGGCAGCGGTGGTAGATTTATTCCTAAAATGACAGTAAGGATAGCATAGATAATACCAAAAGTTAAGGAGAATAATATCAACCATAAACAGGCGATTATTAGCGGCATAATGAATACTAAAATACCTAAAGATAATAAACTCCACATCCGACGATAAGTCTGAGTTTTAGCAGTATTAATGCTTTCCGGCTGACTGATTAAGTTGCCAAATGCTAAACGAGATATCAGGGCTGCAATTCCATAAAATTTCGCCCAACCATAAATAGGCACAAACAACCATAAATGAGCAGTTAGGGCAAGCTGGCTATATAATTTAAAGTTAGCTCGATAAACTTTTAAACCAACATTTACTACATTACCGATAGTTAGGGGTTGGAGTGGATTTTGGGACATGGCTAATTTGTAAAATCTCTACTAGAGTACTTAAATCTTGCTATAATAAATTCCTTGCCTTAAGCTGCAAATATCGCTCCACCAACTCATCGCTAATCCGATTAGCAGGGGCATCTAAAACTAACACACCTTTTTGCTTCAATTTAGCAAAAGCTACCTGACGTTGGGCAATTAAATCTAAAGCGACAGCACGAGTATAAGTCTCTTCAATACCTTCAGTTGAAGTATGAGCAAGTTTATCGACTTGAGGATCTCGGAGAGTGACACAAAATGGTAAATATCGAGGTGTAAGTCGTCCTAATGCAGCCAGCAATTCCGCAGAAGCAGTAACATCTATTATATCAGTAATTAAGACTATTAAAGCGCGACGATTTTGTTGATTTACCAGTTTAGTGACAGCACCAAAATAATCTGGTTCTAATAATACTGGTTGAATGGGGGTTAGGCGTTCAATTAATTTAGATAATTGATAATTTCCTCTTTCTGGTGGAATCCAAGTAGTTACTTCCTTATCGAAAACACCAATACCAACTCTATCCCCTCTATTTAATCCAGCTAAGGCTAAAGATAGGGTAGCATTTAAACCCCAATCAAATCTTTTTAATCCTTGAACTTGTGCCGTCATTAACCTTCCCCGATCCAGTAAAATAATTAAAGTTTGCTCCTTTTCTGGCTCCAATACTCGCACCAAGGGGCGACTGCGGCGGGCTGTGGCTTTCCAATCAATTAAACGAGTATCATCACCGATGCCATATTCTCGCAATTCGGCAAATTCTGTACCCACTCCTAAACGCCGCGCTTGGCGCATTGTACCTGTATTTTCGAGGGCTAGACGAATTGAGAGCGATCGCAATCCTACTAAATCAGGATAAACTGCTACTATCTCACGGGCTGGAATTTGCCAATTATGCCAAGCTAATCCCCACTTTCCTAACTGTCTAACGTGAATATCTCCCCAGCGATACTCACCCCGACTATTTGGATGAACAGTATAAGTAATTTCTTCACTACTATGAGGATTAACTGTGGTTTCTAGTATTGATGTGGATACTTGAAACTCTATAGGATAGTAATCCCGCAGGCGAATTTTTGCTAACTTATTTGCCGATTGTACTGATAGTATTACCGGATTATCTCGCCCAATGGAAAGTCGATGTAATGGAGATCGGGTTACTGTCACCCGATTAGCTTTTACTGCTTGTCCATCCCAGATAGCCAAACCGACAACAATAATATCAAATATTAGGGTAACGATGATGCTAATATTGATATTAAACAGATTAGCTAGCAATAGTGCGATCGCAATCCCTAGCAGTAATAGCAAATAGATATTTCGTGAAGGAATAATCATCAAAATTACCTCTGTTTAATCCCCATTCCTCGGTATATTATAGCTAATTGCTACTCCCTACTCCCTACTCCCCATTTATCTAGGAACAGATACTTGTTTAAGGATAGCAGCAATTACACCATCCATCTGAATACCATCTAATTGCGCTTCGGGTTTGAGAATTAAACGGTGACGCAATAGAGGAAGTGCCACAGCTTTCACATCATCAGGAATCGCATAATTCCTTCCTTCCAACCAAGCATGAGCTTTACTAGTTTGCAACCAGGCTACAGCAGAGCGTGGAGATGCACCCAATGCTAAATCTGGATATTTGCGAGTTTGCTCTACTAAAGATAGCAGATAATCGAGTGTATTCTCCTCAATACTAACAGCTTGCACTTCTTTCCTAACACTGATAATTTGTTCTACTGTAGCGATAGGTTTAATCCGTTCCAAATCCAGGCGTTTGGCGCGAAATCCTTTCTGAGAATTCAATAACATTTGCTTCTCTGCGGCTCGATCCGGATAATCGACAATTAGCTTGAATAAAAAGCGATCTAACTGTGCCTCTGGCAAGGGATAAGTCCCCTCAAATTCTAGGGAATTTTGGGTAGCAATTACCCAGAATAGTTCGGGCAATGGTAAACTCTCTCCATCTAGAGTTACTTGCTGCTCTTCCATTGCTTCCAGCAGTGCCGCTTGGGTTTTGGGAGGTGTGCGGTTAATTTCATCTGCCAGTAAAATTTCGGTAAATACTGGTCCTTTTTTGAGGGTGAAATCGCGACTATTTAGATCGAATATATTCGTTCCCAAAATATCGGAAGGTAAAATATCTGGTGTTAATTGAATTCGCCTAAAATCTGCTTGTAATAACCGGGCTAGTACTTTCACAAGGAGGGTTTTTCCGGTTCCTGGTACTCCTTCAATAATTACATGTCCACCACTCAGCAGGGCTACTAATAGTTGATCTACTAGTTTGGATTGCCCTACAACTATTTTATTCAAGGTTTGGCTGAGACGATTAAATATGGGATTGTCGTTTGTCATTGGTTGTTGGTTGTTAGTTGTTGGTTGTTGGTTGTTGGTTGTTAGTTGTTGGTTGTTAGTTGTTGGTTGTTAGTTGTTGGTCAAATAAATAATACTTGTAACAGTCTATACGCCTGTTATACAACAAATAACAAATAACCAACAACAAATAACTAACAACTAGATTGATGGATTTTTTGCCATTTCTCTAGCCAGTTTAGCAGATCTTTATCTCTCATGCGCAGTTTTTCAGGTTGCTCTCGCAATAGTTGTTCTAATTCTGTTGCTGGATGCCCTGTCTGTTGTACCCAGGCATTTATTAAGGATTCTCGATCGAGTAAGATATCTCCTAATCCTAGGGATTTTTGCAGTTGTAGCTGTTGTTCTTTTCCTACTATATCTAATATGAATTCGCTGCTTCCTGCTTTTTGCAATACACCTGCTAGAGCCAGGATATAAGCTTCGCTGTTGTTAACTACTGGTGTGGTTAGGGTGACAGGTTGTCCAAAGCGACGATTGGCTGCCCAGATGGTAATTAGTAGTATAATTAATCCCTGTAGGAATGCAGGAAATATTGCTGTCTTGGCTAAATAACCAAATAATGTTTGCTCTTGTTTGCAGTCTGGGCTATCTGTAGATTGGTTTTGGCAATTTAGTACTTCTGAATCTTTGTAACCGTGGATGTATTCATCTACCCATATATTAGTTATGGATTGAGTGGTGGATTTAGCAGCGGATGTGTTATTGGTTTGGGGAAAATATTTTAGGGTTTTTGTCGCGGATGAGTTAGGGGATGTAATAGATATGTTTTTAGTTTCTCCCTCGTTTCCCAGATTATCCGTACCCCTATTTCTTTGTTTCCCTCCTCCCGATTGGGTGACAAGTTTGGCTAGTAATTCATAATTACCTGGAATATCTTGATAGGCATTTGCAGCTAAATGGGGAGTGGTGACGAAAATAATTTTCCCTTTATCGATTTCTTCTTGCCACACAATTGCGCCAAATTTATCGCCTAAAATTAGTTGCTTATCTTCTGGCTCTTGTTTATATTTTCTGTATCTCCGACTTGTGTCAATTTTAATCTTACCTTCTGGGCTATCCTCCATTGTACTAAAAGGAGCGTCTGTTACTGGTTTGCGCACACCTAAAATTACTAGAGCATTGCCTTTTTTTACCCAGATTTGTTCCATACTACCAATGTCTTGAGTGGTGAGGTTACTGTTAACTCTCAAGAAAGTAATTGGACTTTTGGCATCCTTACTATTAACTAGTGCGGAGAAGGGTTTTTGCCACCGCTGGATGGGTGTGCCTCTTTCAGACATGAAGGCATACCACGCCCCATAGCCATCTGGGGAACGGCTGTAGGTGGAGCCGCTCATGAGTTTATTGCTAGTGGGCGCTGCTACTAGGGTAATTAGTATTATTACTCCAATTGCGATCGCGCCAAATATCCATAATTTTCTATTGGCAATTTTCATAAAATAAAGGATGAAGGCTGAAGGCTGAAGGCTGAAGGTTGAAGGCTGAAGGTTGAAGGTTGAAGGATGAAGGCTGAAAGATGAAGGTTGAAGGATAAAGGCTGAACAAAAAAATTATACTTCATCCTAACTATCCATATTAGTGTTAATAATTCATCCTTCACAATTCATCCTTCACACTTCATCCCTTCTATTTCTTGATAAGCTTCCTGACATTGCTCGAAGAGGAAACTAGATGCTTCAGAATTACTAAAACATAGCTGTTGGTGAGTCATCAACAAAATTCGATAAGGTATCGGTTGGGGTAAATCCTCCACTAATTGCCAATATTCTCCATCTGTGCGACTGGCTTGGTGAGGAGCAATCCCTCTGGAGTGCAACTGCTGTAACATCGCCATATACAAGCATAAACAAGCGTCACGGTAGTTACCCTCTTGCTGGAATTTTTGCGATCGCACTAACCAAGTAGCAGCAGATAATTCAGTAACAGAGGCTTTTGTCATTCTATCAGCAAGCTGACTTTTTTTGTTTCTCACAAAACTAATATAAATCTCCGCCCTTTGCCAAAGCTGTAAAACTGTCCAACTCAAGAGAAAAGCGAGGAGTAACCAAAAGATTCCTTTGGCAATTATTCCGATAATTGGCGAATTTAACCAAGAAAGCCAAGAGAAATCTGGGGTGTTTGGGATACCTGGTGTAAATCGGGAAAGCTGCATTTCCAACCATTCCCCCATTTTTTGTTGAAATTGCTGGAATTGCCAAGAGAAATTATCCTTTTCGTAGGAGCCATTTATACCATTCATTGGTTGCTTAGGATACTTTTGATAGTGCTGTCAACAAATAAATTATATGGTGGAATAGCCGATTACCTTCATTTGTAGGCAATACACCGACACTAAGAATTGTTAATTTACACAGATTGGAGTGTCCCCATTCCCCCACAGTCACAACTGTCTGTGATTTAGATCCTGTGAAAGATAAATACAAATCACTTTATTATCTACTTTTAGATTACTGGTTTTGAGTGTATTAATACAGAAAATAGTCAGTCATCTAATCCAGAGTTATCGGTAAGCTGGCAATAACAGGCAAACTAAAATATAAAACTATCCTTCAATATCCAATTTTAATACCATCCCATTGCGATAGGGATTTTAAGTTTAATCCACTACACGTCAATGTACTAAGGAATAGGGAAAATACTCCCTATTCCCTTTTTTTATCTTCGATTAACTTAACCTTGTCGAGTGGGGAATCTCCATCAATATCCTGTAATAGAAAGAAAGCATCCCAAATTGGCAAAAACCTAAGTTATATTCTTCCTCCCCCCTTCAACAAGCAGGGCTGTTTCATTCTC
>NZ_JAMZMM010000572.1 GCF_024178385.1 Limnofasciculus baicalensis BBK-W-15
CTGGTTTGGAAGCCTACACCATACCTGTACCCAGGTTGGTGTAGGAGATGTCACGTTCTTCAATTGATGCGGAAAATGGGAAAATGAGGTGATAATAGGGGAAAGGCTACAATCGCCGCTAATTAATATAGAAGAGTCGATCGCAATCATGCCAATTTTCGCCAATTTGGTTCGCTGGAGTGCCATTTTCAGTCTATTAGCCATTTCCGCTGGATGCAGTTCATCGCCAAAGGCAACAGCACCCCAAGCCACAACTTCCCCGACAACCGCAGCCTCTCCGGAACCAATCATAACCCCAATTCCCACCGCATCGGGCAATGGCACGAAGGCAGAAACTACTCCACAAGCTTCTCCAACGGCACCAGTAAAAATTCTCCCGGTTGAGATTAATGAATTTGAAGCATTTAAACACCCTTCCGGACTATTTTCGATTAATATTCCCAAAGGATGGAAAAAACAGGAAAATAGTAAGCCAGGTGAATTACTTGTAATTTGGACAAACCAAGGCGGAAATAGCTTACTCCTGATAGATATAGTCAAAGTTCCCGGTAAAGTGCCACCAGAAGTATTGGGAAAAAAATTACAAGAGTTGCTCCGGCAACAATTTGGACAAAAAACTAATTTGACAGTTTCCGATCCCAAACCTCAAAGTAATGGACGTACTTTGGTAGAATGGTCTTATCAAGAGCAAGCTGGGGGAAATAGTATCACAGTTGTAGGTAACAGCTTCATTGAACAACAAAATGACAAAATTTCTATTCTCTATGTAGGATATCCCAAACTTGAGGGAGGTAATGCCCAGGCTAAACTTAACGAAGTTGCTAATAGTTACAAAATCGATCCCGCAGGACAATTGCCTTAAAGAGGGAATGGGGAGTGGGGATAGAAATAAATTCGTAGCACAGGCATCTCGCCTGTCTCTCACCTGTCTATGAATTCAAGATCAAAAATTGCTATGGAAGAAATCAGGGTTGGGGGGGATCTCCAAGTTTGCCAACAGATGATAGCCCCTCTGATACTATAGATATAGTTTGTACTCTACTAAAACAGGGTAAAATTGTCGCAATTAAAGGATTAGGCGGCATTCACTTAGCTTGTGATGCTACCAACGAAACCGCAGTACAAAAACTGCGATCGCGAAAACAACGTTATTACGATCAGAATTTTGGTAACGATCGCGAAAAAAGTCAAGGGAAAACATTGAAAAAATTACACAAAAACTCCATAAATAACCAATAACCAACAACCAATAACTAATAACGCCGACAAGCAATAGGCATCCGCCAACCCGTACCAAAAGCACGATCCGTAACCTTCAATCCAGGAGGCGCTTGTTTACGCTTAAATTCAGCACGGGCAACTAACCCCAATACTTTATTAACTACCCCAGAATCGTAACCTGCTTCAATAATTTGACTAGCAGATTGATGTTGATGAATTAGCCTGTCTAAAATATCATCTAGAATATCATAATCAGGTAGAGAATCTTGGTCAAATTGACCCGGTTTTAGTTCCGCACTCGGTGGTTTATTTAGAATATTTTCCGGAATAATCTGGCGATGAGAAATAGCGTCCATTCCCTCTTCCCCACTCCCTACTCCCCACTCCCCACTCCCTATTCCCCCAGAATTAAGCCACTGACACAGAGAGTAAACGCGGGTTTTAGGCAAATCGGAGATAGCCGCTAATCCTCCATTCATATCACCATAAAGGGTACAGTACCCTACTGCCATCTCAGACTTATTACCAGTAGAGAGGAGGAGATAACCAAACTTATTTGCGATCGCCATTAATAAGTTACCCCGAATCCGAGACTGAATATTCTCCTCAGCAATACCAAACTCAGTTTCAGTAAATAAGGGGGCTAAAGTGCGATCGTAATCTGCCATTAAATCCCCAATTGGTAAAGTGGAAGTTTCTATACCTAAATTTTCGGCTAAGGCAAGAGCATCACCGATTGAATGATCTGAGCTATAGGGAGAAGGCATCAAGACACCCAATACATTATTAGCTCCCAAAGCAGCAGATGCGATCGCAGCGACAAGTGCCGAATCAATACCTCCACTTAAACCAATTACTACCTTCTTAAACCCACATTTGATCGCGTAATCCCTGACACCGAGAACAAGAGCCGCCCAAATTTCCGCATCTTCACAGTCGGGGGCAGGCGCTATATTTCCTGGGAGTAAATCTTCCGTTCCCTCATCAAATTCTATAACCAATAAATCCGTCTCAAAAGCACAGGCACGACAGACTATTTCCCCAGAAGAGTTAAAAGCTACACTGCTACCATCAAAAATCAGATCGTCATTTCCTCCTAATTGATTAGCGTAGAGAATAGGTATCTGATAACGTCTTGCACTATGCTGCAACATCGCCTCCCGCAGTTTCTGCTTACCGAGACTATAAGGTGATGCAGAGAGGTTAACCAGCAAATCCACACCTTCCTGCGCTAAGTCGGCAATCGGATTCACCTGATAGCTGCGTTTACCCCAAAATTCCTCATCGTTCCATAGATCTTCGCAGATAGTCACACCAATTTTAATAGGCGAATAGGGAGTGGTAGCGGATGGGTTGTGGGTGAGTGTTGTGGTTGTGGTAGCGGATGATTTGTGGGTGGGTGTTGATCTTGAGGGGGTAGTAGTGAATGTGGTAGTGGATGTTTTATTCCTTTCTCCCTCTCTCCCCACTTCCCCCAC
>NZ_JAMZMM010000573.1 GCF_024178385.1 Limnofasciculus baicalensis BBK-W-15
GGGGATAATTTTCCTGGCCTTTATCTTTGTCTTTTAAAGCTGGATTCTTGATTGCGTGAGGGTGAAAATGCCCATCGCTTTTGCTGGATTTGGCTAGTTTATGAACCATGAAAAAGTACCTTGAGCGGAAAGAATAGGTGATGGGCGAGCCGTGAGGGTTTGTTCGCTATTGCCTCTCACTGCTCCATTCATTATTGCAAGTTTCGGATAATTCCGGCGGCATCTAACACTAATAATATTTCTGTTTCTAACAATGTGCATCCCCGTAAATAGGGCACCAATGCCGATGATATTTGACCTTGTGCTGATTGAATCTGTTCTTGTGAAAGACGTATGACACCTTCAACAGTTTGAACGACTAAACCCAAGGAAATTGAACCATTACGGATAATTATTACGTTATACTGCTGTACAGTGGCAAGTGTTTCATTTAATCCTAGCATCTGAGCGAGGTTAATTACCCAGATTGCACGAGAGCGCCGATTCATTAATCCAAGTACAAATGGAGGCATATTTGGCATTGATGTCAGACGATTTTGTGGTAATAAAATTACCTCCTGTGCTTGACTCATTGCTAAGAGAGCTGGTGTTTGTTGATTCAGTTTAAATTTAAGATAGGTATCTCCCTGATTTTTGGTTTTTTGTGGTTTGTTTGGTCGGAGTGCGAGGGCATTTGTCTTATTGGTGGTATTGGGCATAACTTACACGGCCACAGATTTGATCGCTCGAGTAATTTGTTCGCGGGTAAAGGGTTTTGTTAGGTAAGCATCTGCTCCCTGTTTCATCCCCCAGAGGCGGTCGATTTCCTGATTTTTAGATGAACAAATTACAATGGGTATTTTTTCTGTAGCGGGATTTGTTTTGAGGCGGCGACATAACTCAAAGCCGCTCATTCCCGGCATGACTACATCGGTAACAATCACATCTGGTTTTGATTCCATCACTTTATTGAGTGCTTCTTTTGCACCAAGAGCATTGATCACGTTATAACCACTTTCTCTTAAGTAGTGACTCATTAACTCAAGCTCGGAGAGGGTGTCTTCTACAATTAATATGGTAATCATTGCCGTTGTATTCATGGCGATTTAGGTATAAATAATTCCTGGGCTGGTTGGTTGGTCAGGGCTGAACTAAGATAAGTGTTTAAAGACTATTTTTAGTAGTTCAGATTGGTTAAAAGGCTTGGTTAAGTAGCCGGATGATCTGACTAATTTGGCTTTGGCACGGTCGAGAAATCCTGTATTACCTGTTACCATGACGATCGGGGTTGTTTTGAATAGGGAATGTTTCCGCAAGAGAGAACATAGTTCATAACCATCTAGGTTGGGCATTTCCACATCTAACAAAATTAGGTCTGGTTTAATCCGGACTACTTGCATTAAGGCTCGCACTGGGTCGTTAATCATGACTACAGAGAAGCTTTTATCATCCAAAAAGGAGTTAATGGCATTTAAGACTGTGGCACTGTCATCAATACAAGCGATGGTGTAAGTGGTTTTTTTCTTTGTCCCCATGTTGTTGGTTATTCCTGGGGGATTGCTCCCTTTTGTTAGGGGGGGGGACTGAGAATTTTGGAGGGGTTTTTGAGTTGATTCTAGTTGGGGCGACCGACCATTTTGAACTGATGTATCTGGTTGGTTTTGGTAATTATTATTATTGTTATTGTTACTATTTGTTGGTTCTGTTGGCTGAATCCTTCGCAATTGTTCGTGGCAACGTTCCACTAGGGTGCGCAATTCTAGACGACAGAATTTCGGAAGTTCCTCAAATTGATCTTGAGGTATTAATTGGTGGGTTCCTTCTTTGACGGCAAGGAGTGAACGAATTACGTCTTCAGCTAATTCTTCAATTAGAGTTGCGGCTTGGGAGAGGTTGAGATATTGTTGCTCAACTAGCCAGCAAATGGCTCGATAATCAGGAGTTGTGCTAGACTGACTCCCTAGGTCTGATTCAAATAGCAGGCGAACCTGAACTCTGACGGCGCTGACAAGGGTGGGAATTTGACGGGACAACTGGCGCAAGTGCCGATCTAGTCGTTCAAATGGGTCCAGTGAATCTGAGGCATAGATTAGTTTGCCCTGTTCGAGATATATTGACCAGGATGTGGAGCTACTGGATATTTGTAAACAGCCATTAGCTTGACGACTGGATAATTGTGCTAATAAGGACAGGGGGTTCAGTCGAGGGGAAGTTCTGTAGCTAGTCATAGCGTTGTAGTTTATTTTGATCTACCATGGGATTGGGCGAATCTGAGGCACTATATCTATAGACTCTCCCGACAAGGTACTTTCCGGAATTGATCGTTATTTGATCTCGATCGCGATTCAACTCTCTTGAGTCGGGAATTTCCTACAAGTTGTGGCTTTCTTTTGACTCTTACATCTCGCGATGATGGTAGATGGGTTCTTTCTTGAGCTGTTATCCCTGATCTGATCATTATTCTATTATAACAATGGTAAAGCGGCAATCAAGGGCGATAAAATTCGATGAAGATACCGTGAATCATTTTTTTTCGCTCTTCTGGGGAGAATAATTTATTTTTGGTTATTTTGCCCTTTCACCAATTTCTCTGTGGTATAATGAGTTACTTTAGGCTCTTGATCAGGCGTTGAATTTTTCCTTTCTGCTGCCGTTTTAATGATTCCGGAAAACTTAATTCCATGGCAATCCTCACAGTTGGTTGATTCATTTCCACTCC
>NZ_JAMZMM010000124.1 GCF_024178385.1 Limnofasciculus baicalensis BBK-W-15
CCACTCCCCACTCCCCCATTTTCAGAGAATTAAAAAAAAAAGATGACAAAATCCGATTGGTGATGATATACTAAGTAATACCTACCATCTCATTTGCTCACCCCAGCGATCTCTCACGCTGGCGGTTTCCTTGATAATCTGGATTGTTTCCTGAAGAGGTGGTGGTAAAAATTGCCGAATCATAGTCGAAGAATCGATATCGGCAATCAGTCTTTTGCTAAAAACACTCTTGACACTCCCCATTCTAAAGATATGGGGATTTCAGGCTATTTTTTGAGAAAAACTTTAAAGAAGCTTCACATTCCGGATAGAATGATAAAGTTGTGTGAGTAAGTACAAATAACTATTTAACGAATGTCTTATCGAACAAGTAGTTTAATCGATGCGCCAAGTCGGATTAGGGATTCTGCATCAGCGACCAATCGTTCAACTGCTGCGACTAACGACAACCGCCTGCTCGAATTAATGAAGTCGATTTATCAAGCTGACCAGCAAGTCAAGTACCTCCACTTGCAAGCAGAAGTTGATTCCCTCTTGCAGCAGCTCAAAATCCAGAAACAGCAACGGCTAGTTTCAGTGACTCCTGACTCTAGAGATAGGGAGTAATAAGCATTATTGTGCCGCCAGTCGTACTAGGTAGCACCCCCGGAATCACTCCAGCGGTGCTATATTGTTTGACGGCGAACTAAGGCGATTGAGTAGACCGAAACTTCTGTATGCCAGGATTTGTCTCCCGGTATATTTTTTGTGTGCCTAGCCTTTTGTAATTCCTACCAACTCTTCCGAGGGATATTAATTTCTGCATGACTATATCGATAATTAAAGAATCAAATCTGACCTCAGACACTCAAAGCACCACGAAACCGCTGCAACTGAAAGATATTATACGAAGCTTACCCCGTGAGGTGTTTCTCAAAAACCGTCGCAAAGCTTGGACTTCGGTATTTCTGAATGTCTCAATGGTGGGTTTGGGCTATTGGGGTTTAGCAGTAGCGCCTTGGTTTCTGCTACCACCATTATGGATTTTCGTGGGGACAGGATTGACTGGTTTTTTTATGCTAGGTCATGATTGCGGCCATCGCTCATTTGCGAATCGCCGCTGGGTGAATGACTTAGTAGGACATCTGCTATTTGCACCCATAATTTACCCCTTCCATGCTTGGCGAATTCTCCACAATCACCATCATGCCCATACAAATAAGCTAGAAGAAGACAACGCTTGGCAACCCTGGAAACCAGAATTTTATGCTCACCAACCCGGTTGGCTGAAATTACTGTACCGCGCGACAAGAGGGCGTTTTTGGTGGGTTGGCTCCATTGTCCATTGGGCGGCATTACACTTTAACTGGACTAAGTTTGAGGGGAAAGAGCGTTCTCAGATTAGGTTATCAGTTTTGGTGGTAGTGGCTTTTGCTGCGATCGCATTTCCTTTAATTATTGCGACTACTGGTATTTGGGGATTCGTCAAATTCTGGTTACTCCCCTGGCTAGTTTACCACTTCTGGATGAGTACCTTTACCCTCGTTCACCATACGGCACCTAATATTCCCTTTACCCCACCCGAAGAGTGGAATGCAGGCACAGCCCAACTTTTTGGCTCAGTCCATTGTGATTATCCATTTTGGGTAGAATTCCTTTGTCACGATATCAACGTCCACATCCCACATCACGTTTGCACTGCGATTCCCGCCTATAATTTGCGAAAAGCCCATCGCATTTTCAAGGAAAAGTGGGGAGAGCAACTTCAGGAGTCTCGTTTCTCTTTGTCTTTGATGGAACAAATTGCTGACGAATGTCACTTATATAGTGCTGATGACTGCTATTTGTCGTTTAAGGATTATCGTCAATCCTAATGGCATTTTGTTGTTTGTAGTAGGCGATTAATCGCCTACTACGAACTTCTAACTTAAATATATTAATGGGAGATAACTAAAACAATGACTAAATCTGAAACAGGACGGATGTTGCTTTCTCACAATTTTGATATATCAGAAGATATCTTTCCTAAATTAAGTCTGTCAGAATTTACTCAAGTATTTACTGATGGGTTAAGTAAATATCCTCAAATTCACGTTCGCGAATTAAATCATGCCCATTGGATGGTAGAAATTTTATTCCCTAGGGATGAGTTTTCTCCCCCTCAAGTTGGGGAATTCTGCGCTCAAGCGTTAGTAGATAAGCGGATGAGTCAAACCAAAAGCGATGATGCTCTGCCTGACATACTCATTCTAGGAGGATTGAAAAAAACACCACCTTTAAGTGACGCTCCCGATGCTCTCCAAACTGGAGAATGGGGAATTGATGTGGTAGAGACTCAATCGGCAGAAAGTTTTTTAATTGGGATAGAGTGGGAGACAAAAACAGCTAATAAAACGATTGAGGATGTTTTTAAGATTGAAAAGATAACAGGATAAAGGTTGAGAACTGGATCGAATAGACGTTAAGAGTCTCGATAGATCATTGGAGAATATGCAGCCCGTGAACTAAACCACCTTCAGAATCAAATCTAGGCTCAATGATCGGGAAAAATCTGTTATCCCCCTTTTCAAAACTCATCTACATACAGTAGATACATGCTGCTCTATATCCCTTGAAAATTTAAAACCAGTCAAGGGAAGACCATGCTTCCGCGATCCAAAACGGTCAGATCTCTTGACTGTACTCCTGATTATATCACTTGCTCCGCATAATGGTTATCCAAAACGGGTCTTCCACCTCCGCCAATTTCTGCGATAACTTCTGCTGTAACGTATTGAGATTGGAGATAATCACATTGACGTTGTAAATCTTCTCTTTGTTTGGGACTTGAGACTCTGGCGTAGATGACAGTTATATAGTGGAAAATGTATCGTTTGTTACATGGTAAAAAAAATAATATAGCAACCGCCACAGCGGTTAGGACATAGAGAGATTGGTAGGGGTGTTAGCGACTTCTTGGCGCTAGCCTAGCAAGAGGGCGATAACCTTGGCAACAAACCCTAAATATTTATATCCTCTTGTTTCACCCTCCCCTCACTATTGATGCCTTAACTGCCTTGTCTAATGTCCTCACCACCTTGGCAATTGCTTTATATCCTGTCTGGTGGCATCGACTGTCTATACTTTATTACTCACCTGAGTTCGACGAAAATTGCTGAAACCCTGATGATTTCGTTAAAATCCTAAAAAACCCAATAAAATAGATCCTTTTGTAGCAAGGCTTTCAAAAACCGTCGAACTCACGTTACTCAAATCGCTTGCTTTGCTCTAACCAACGCTCGATCCTGTAGGCACTCTCTCCATTGAGAATCAAAGCCGGAGTACCGCCATCACCTAAATCCGCGATCGCAGTTAGTGAATTATTGCTATCTTTGGTAAGTTCACTGTAGAGTAAAGCACCTGTATCTGAAAAAATTATAGTTCGGGGCTTATACTGCTGATTATCTTTTAAAGGTTGTTGTCCATCAAGTTTTTTCAAGTTTCCAGAAAGATCTTCATAGAGAGTTAAGACTGCTTCTTGTTGGTTATTCCCCGTCAAATCAATAGGCTGAATTGACCAATATCCCATATCTTGTAACATTGCCGCTATACTGGAATTCGCTTTAGAAGATCTCTTACCACTTTTGATTAATTCTTGTGAAAGTACAGGTAAAATTTTGGCTACCCATTGCGGTTGTAGCTGATTGAGATCTGATAAAGTAATTGAACCTGGTTCTAAAGGGCGTAGGGCTGTTTCGCTGTAGGCAAGAGGAAGGCTGCGTTTTGTCGCCGGAAGTGGATATCCTGCGGCTAAAAGTTGAATGACACCGCCTCGGTAAGAGACTGCTTTGATGGTGGCAATAGTTGCTTCCTGGCTACCTTCAGGAGTCCAGACGGCTATCTGAATTTCGGGGCTGGTATCTAAACCGAGATATTGCCACAATCGCTTCCCTGGAGAAATTGTCGGAATTAGTAAATCAACAAAGGGTTTTTGCTTCCACTTTTCTCCATCGTGAAAGGCGGCGACTTGAATTTGATACCAGACTTGATTGGCTTCTTTTTGTGGTGGTTTGTTGTTGGTTATTTGTTGTTTGTTGTTGGGGGGAATATTTTCGGTTTTTTGTTTATTCTCTTTTTCTGTTCCTAATTCCTCATTCCTTACTGCCAAATCTCCATCTCCAGGTTGTAGCCAATCGGTAGGCTTGACAGTTGTAATTTTTTGTGCAGTGCCGATGATTTGACTCAAGTGACTGTTAATCGGAGAAAGTTGGGCGATTCCCCCATCAATATAGTCTAGTAAGGTGTAAATCTGAGTATCACTTGGGGATGGAGTTGTTTGGGATTCAGTTGGGGAGAGTTGTTTTAACCAGGCGATTGCTTTTCCTCGTCCTTGTTTAGCGGCTATAATTAATGCTCCCCAAGATTTGATATTCGTGTCTAAAATAGTTTCTTGTTTAGATCGATCGCACAAACCCTCTAATCCACAATTACGATTAGCATCGAGGGCGGCGTTTACTCGCTGCCACAATCCCCCGGTATCGGTTTTTAATAGTGATATTATTTCTTGTAGGGCAATTGGATCGCTAGCTGAGGTTTGAAATAATTGTAAAGCTTCGGGAAATCGACCGTCAATTAAATTTGTTAAGATTTGTTGGCTAGGAGTAGCCCAAGTTTGTTCTGCTTGAGATTGAGTGAATTGGGCGTGGAGTTGAATTACATCCCTTTGGGCAACTGCTGAGGCTGACAAATTGGATTTTATTTCTCGTTTTAATAATTGTGAAGCTAATGACCACAATCCATTTTGGGCGAGGAGCAAACTATTGCGATAGGTGGGAGTATTAGCGGCGGGTGTGGCTAGAGAAATTTCTTGTAAATAAATGGGGTTGGGGACAAATTTGCGGGGTTGAATTTGGTAAACCTTAAATTTGGGTTCTAAACCAACTGTTTGATTAACAACTAATTCTGATGTGGTGCTACCTGTTACTTGCTGCCAATAGGGTTGGAATTCATTGGGGCTAGTCCACTCTACCATAACACTGAGGTGTGTTTGGTCTGGGTTATAGTGAATTACCTGTCCATAATATAAATTTGTACCATCGTTAACCCGTTCCCCTGATAAGTTGAACCAAATTCCTGTTGATGGGGCTTTGTCATTCAATGGGCTGATTTTTGTTAAGGGAACAGAATGGTAACCATCAACATTTGTGGCTTTAGTTTCTGATAGAGAAGAAAGGACAAAATATTCTTCTGGTTCCTTAATCGTAAGTTGATTTACTAATCGGTAAGTTACCTCAGTGCCTTTTCCTTCTGTAGGTTGATAAACTCGCAATTCGACAATTTTTTGGCAATCAGTTTGACAATTAGGTTCAGATTTTAATAGAGGAATTAGGATAGATGTGCTTTGAGTCTCTGTTTCTGAGTTGAGGGATAATGCTTCTGCGGGGATGAATCCACTTTGGCGAATTTCTGCTTCAATTGCCGCCAAAGTCTTGGGTGGAGAAGCTTCATTGACAGGAATGTGAGTCCATTCCGGCAAAAATCGATTCAGCCAGACAACGGAATTGGGATCGATCATCCAGAGAATGCTTAACCAGATACCACCTGCAACGATCGCACCACCTGTTATTATAGCTGCGATCGCGCCCAAGGATACCAGCCAACCCCTTGTGCGGGATGGGGGCGGGGATGAAGTTGTTTTGCTTTTTTTGGCTAGCTGTGTCTTTTTGACGGTTGATGGGCGGCGTACTGGATCTTGGCGAGTTTTCATCTGTCTTCCCCTGACTAAATTGTCAGTAGTTTATCCAATCTGTTTCTACTTCGATCGGAGATTTCCGTCAAGTATAGGGGAAAGGAATCCACTAACTCCTAATCAACCTTACACCTATTTATGATTACTATCGACAGCTAAAGCAACTCGTCAGGAAAAAAAGCACAATTAGACTTGGGGAGGCTAGATGTTAGAGTAATACTCCTTGGTTTGATAAATGCCATAAATAGGGGTGGGTTTAGTCTGTATTTTCAATCAGGAGCAAAACCGCCGTGGACTTAAGTCCACGGCTAATAGCTTAAGTCCATTAAAATGGACTGAAATCATGGCAGAGTAAGTATAGCAGTCGCCAAGGGGGTTAAGGCATCCAAAAAGGCCAAAACCCATTCACAGCAATCATTTGACTTTTGACTTTTGACTTTTGACTTTTGACTTTTGCTATATTTAGTCCACTTAAGTGGACTTGAGCTATTAGCCAGGGGTTTGAACCCCTCGCAGGTGTCCCAGTTAGTGGTCGAGACTTTCTTTCAGTAGAGGAATAAAATTAGATGTATGGGAAATTTTCCTATTCTGAGAATAGTTCCCTGAGTCTTCTCTACCCATAACAATTATGCTGTCAACATTTTTGATGATGTTCCTCTATGGCTTCTTGTGGACTTGGTTTTTTGGGGGTTTTGTCTCCAAGAAACAAGACAAACCAAAGACAGTGGAAGAACAGTTAGGAGAATCCCTAACTAAATACCTCTCTAGCTTAGATATTGCCAAAAAAAGTAAGTGATAAATACAAAAAGGAGTGCATCCAAATTTTCAAATACTAATAAAAGCATCTTGTTCGCAGACTTATAGATGTAGGGTGCGTTAGCCAAGGCTAACACACCCTACAAATAGAGACTTTGCGTAATGTAGATGCTAACCAGATGCTTTGAGAAAGGCAGAAGGCTGGTATGTACAAATTAAAATCAGTTTAAAGACTCATCCATTTCTACCAGCCTCCGTAGTAATTCTTTCTCCTCAGTCATCGCATTACGAATACGGGCAATCATGTAGGATGCGGTATTCTTATTGACTCCAATTTTCTTGGCAAGTTGACGGACACTTATACCTCCTAATGAATTCAGGACAAGGTGAATCGCCACAAACCATTTTTCTAAGTCCACATGAGTCTTGTGGAAGAGAGTGCCAACTGTAACGCTATATGAAGTAAAGCAATCGTTACATTGATATCTCGGTTCATTCTTTAATTTACGAGAATTAGTCGATTCACAGTATGGACACTTTGGCTTTCTCTCCCACCGGATTTGTTCAAGATGGGCAAGGTAATCTTTTTGATTGATATTCATCTTTGGCTCAACAGAGTTGTGAGCCAAAGATGGAATATTAAATTTAATTAAACCTTATTTACAGTACTACTCTTTTGTGATCGAGATTGCTACAGCAAAGCGCCAAAGCTAGTTGCTTCGGGGCTTTATCGGTCTAAATTTAATATGTTGAAGTTAGCAAAAATATACAATTACCGCAGCACTTGCTCTCTGAGTACTCCATCCGCCCAAGCTGTATCCGCCTCCGATAAGGCTGGAAGGGGTTCCTGACTGTAATCTATGACTAGATCGTACCCGGCGCGATCGTATAATCCATTTAATAATGACTGTAAATCCACCAGTGGTTCAGGATCTCCCTCTTGCAAAGGTAGGGGAAATGAAGGAATCGCGTTTTGGAGGTTAAAGGCATATAAATCGGCTAAAGGACGGCGATTGCTTCTACTCACTAAAATCCGATAATTACTCTCAATATTATTATCTAAAATAGGCATGGATTTTCCAGCACGAAGTAAATCAATTTCAACGAGATGAGTTGCACTTTTGAATACTAGCTCACGTTTGATTTTATATGCCTTCCTTCCTTCTCCGGAACGCTTGTTTACAGGAGAAAGAATTTCGATCGCGGTTACCACTTCACCTGTAGCGACTTCTCGCACCTCTAAATAACCTTGCTTAACTGTTTCAGGAGCAGGAATTGTCACCGTCAGTGGTTGTACTGGGGGTGCAGCAACAGCTACAGCTACATTTGAGATGGTGGGGTTAGTTACACTGGTTTGACGTTTTATCGTGACATCAGGAATACCAACTAGGAGCGATTTTTCTCTCGTGATTTCATAAATTCTTACTTCGACAGCGACTCGATATTTAGGACGGAGTTGTGGTGCTAATGAGTCAGTAAGGGCAGCAATCAGTAATAGATGTACTCCTGCCCATAATTCTGGATGTTCTAAGTAGGGATTCATTCCTGGAAATGGAGAAGCCATAGTATTACCTCACTCAAAATTAGTTCAATATATCAAAATCTGCGGCTGGCGTTGCCATCCCTAATTTATACTGTATCGTGATTCTTTGACAGCGTGTCTTTTGACTTGACAGGAGATTCCCCAGAAGATTGAGAAGAATAAATTTCCAGGGAATACTCAATGTTAAAACACGCTCAAACGGCTTGTTTAGTCTCTTGTGTGGCGATTTCTAGTGTTTTCGTCTCTCATTCAGTCACTCTCGCTCAGTCTGTCGGGGGACATGGCGAGCATCATCACCTTATAATCGGGATCGATGGGCTAGAAACCTTAACTAGTGGGACTTATAGCGGTTTACTCAATCCCAACTATCAGCGACTCTCCCTACTATTCCCCCATCAACACCAACCCGTTGAGATTAGTCATTTTCACGCCCTAGGTATCTACAGTTATACGGGAGCCGCCGATAATCCTACTATCCTCTCCACTAATACGAATAATCAATTACCCGAAACTCGATTCAATTTGCCACCGATTCCGCTTTTCCCCGGTAGTGGTGTATTTGCTGGACAAAAGATTAGTCAGAAAACTGATTCTCACATATACTCAGATCTGAAAATCCGTCCTGTTGCTCATTTAACCGAGGATCTCTCTAATCCTTATGTAAATGCTATTTACAATACAGGTAATGGTCGTTGGAAAGGCTTATTAGGGGATGACTCGACGATTGCCCTACAATTAGTTTCTATTACTCCCGGCTTAAATGTAGCTAATTCTGAGGGAGTTAATCTGTTTAACGCGGTTAACGATACCTACACTATCGGAAACGGAGATTATTTCTCCTTCACTCCCATTTTTTCTGTGGATAATAATGCGCCTTTAGCTACTTATTCTGCTACTTTTCGCTTTCTAGATGTGAATACGAATAACAATCGTATTCCCCTGCAATCATCGGGAACTTTCATTCTGAATTTTGAACAGGCTACTATCCCGGAACCTTCTAGTGTACTGGGTATCGGGATCTTCGGCGCGATCGCATTCTTAACCCGTCGCCGTCAACAATATTAGGGGTTGCACAATATTAGTCGTGTAGATGGTGCGTTAGCCAAGGCTAACACACCCTACTAAATCAAGACAGAAACCAGACTTCTCCAAGAAGTCTGGTTTCTAAGTGTGGTGGATATTAACTCTCAGTTTTAATAATCTTGATCATTTCATTTCCACCTCGCTGGAGCTGATAGGATACCTTGTGAATTTCACAACTATATCCTTTTGCTTCTAATTTTGCTAAAACGGGTTGTAAATGTGGCGATGGCATTAAACTTAAAGTGAGCAAGGGAAAAATTCTCACCTCTTGACATACTCTGAGGATTTCACAAATAGAGTCAAAATGGAAATTAGCATCAAATTGCTCGGAGTATAAGAAAAGGAAGTGAGAACACAAACCTATATTGTATGCGCTATCGCCGTATTTTAATTTAGGTAATGCCCCAAGTTCATATCTATTTTCACCTTTACCTCTTTCGTAATCTTCACAGAAAATATCGATAACTCGTTCTCGATTCTTTCTCAAGCCATCGGGCGAACCATGATATGTCCAAATCCAATCATTTGGACTATTTTTTACCTGTTCAATAATATTGTCCACTACTTCATCAAATCGAGATCTAATTTGCTCCGATGTTAATTCATACAAAGGATCGACAGATTTAATTTTATAGCCAAGTTTTGTCCCTTCTGCATTAAAGCTAGCGGGACCATCACCAACACTTAATATGGATTTTTGTAAGTCTTCTTGGGTAAGATTGAACATTTTGACATATTCATCTAAGGATCTGCCAAAAGGGACAACCTTTTTTAATTCCATCGCCATTGATTATGCTCCTGATTGCTAATTATAATGATTTGCTTTAAATTTGAGACAATTTAATCATTAGGGAGGTTGGCATTGGCAGTTATCTTATCGTTGATAGTCATAACGGGACTTAAACAAATTTTAAGCCCAAACAAAGCCTAAACTGGCTTTATAAGCGGAGAATACGTCCCAATGTTGGTTCAACCATTTCACAAACCTAAAAGATATGGCTGTCCGAAATGCTTCGAGTGCATCACTAAAAGTGTTTAAAGGTTTGTTTGCCCATTTACGCCTTAATCCTCCTGTTAAGGTATGCCAGAGAATGAAAGTGTAGGCACAAAACACCATAATGAAATGTCTTTTCAGGCTGATTTCATCTCTGACTTGATATTCATTTAACCCCAACCAGCCCTTGGCTTCCCGATAGAAAACTTCAACCCAATTTCTTTGTGAATAAGTTTTTACTATCCACTCCTCTGTCGCTTTTGATAAGTCAACATTAGTCATCAAATAATCTATTTCAGTGGCGGTATCGAAAGTATCTGCATTCATGACGATCGCTATTACTTTCTTACCCGTGCATTTTGATAACTCGACTTCTTGAATTGCTACCCATACTGTTCTCGGTCGTTCACCCTGGAGTTGAATTTTTGTGAAAGCCTCTACAGGCAATGCTTTTGTTAAATTGTCTACTCGAATTTCTTCGGTTTCATTTGCTGTTTTTTGAATTATTACTTTGCGATTCTTGGCGATTCCTCCGATGTATTTTAATTTTCGGCTTTCTAATTCTTGTAAAAAACTGGTGTTATTACCATACCCTGCATCCATCAAGACTATTCCTGGTTTATAACCTCTCGCTAAGGTTTTGTCGATTAAATTTATGGCTATTTCTGGCTTTTTCTTAAATTCTGGATCCTCCTTTCCCTCTGGTAATGAGTCGGCTTTTTTATATAATTCAATATCTAATGGCAGGCTCTTTTTACCATCATATAGATGACTTGTAACTATTACTACCCCATTGACTGTTCCCTGTTCCCAGTTCCCCAAACCTTTACTGTTCCCAGTTCCCCGTTCCCCGTTCCCTTGTCCTCATAGTTAACTTTATTTTTGTCCGACTACTTATCACTTTTCAGTGCTTTGTTTCAGGAATGTAGAAAAAACTGTGGGATTGACTTCTAAGTTTCGCATGACGACCACCACTAACCAAACATTCCAAATGCTCAAGGTTAGGGTAGTGGTTAGGGCGGCTCCCACGATTCCCCAAAGAGGAATGGCGATCGCATTTAACACCAGATTGATTAAAGCGGTCACACTAGACACTAACATGAGTTGATTTTGATAGCCTGTCATCGCTAATAAGTTGCCGACAGCTCCGGATAAAGCATTCACTAATTGTCCAATGATGAGAATTTTTAGAGACCAATGAGCTTGGATGAATTCTGCACCAAAAATGCCTAAAATGGGTTTGGCAAAAATGAATAAGACCAAAGCGATCGCACTCGACGACCAGAAAATCCAAAGGGTAACGGTAGAAATCAGTTTCTGAAGTTCAGCGCGATCGCCTCTAACATTCAGAACCACAAAAGCAGGAGCTACAACCAGATTAGTAGATATTAAAACAAAACTGACCCAGAATGCAGTTTTTGAAGCGGGACTGTAGAGACCCACCGCACTAGGCCCGATAAATGCGCCTAACATTAAAGTGTCTGTTTGCAGGAGAATTTCTCGAAAGGTGCGATAAAGCAGGAGGGGGAGGGAGACGTTGAGCCACGCAAAAGGGGTATAAACGGGAGCAGCAGGCGTGACTTCTCGATTGAATTTCAACCAGATCCAACCCGCTTGGATGACGATTACTGTCCCTAGTGTCCCTAATGCTATCCAGATTGTAGAGATGCCGTTGAGAAAATGGCGATCGTGCCAGAAGAGAAATCCTCCTAAAATAACTAGAATTGGCCAGATCACTTTGGTAGGAGTATAAGCAAGAAAAAGATTTTCTGTGCCTCGGGCTATATCTTCTTGCAACAAAACTAATCCTTGTAATGGCACTAACCAAATCCCAATAAGTAACACGGAAGTATAGTCAAAGTGATGATAGTAGTTAATCAGAAATATGGCTCCTGTGCCTAATAACCCAATCAATAAACCCATGCCTATTGTTAAGTACCAACTACCGAGAATCAATCCTCTTAGCAATCCCCATTTTTTTTGCTCGCGGTATTCATTAATAAAACGGACGACAGCCCTGGGTAAACCGAGACTGGTAGGTACGGCTAATAATAAAGCCCAAGTCATTACATAGTCATAAATTCCATATTGCGTTGTGCCCATCCAGCGAGCTAAAAATATTTGCAAGAGGTACATGAGAACAACCTCGGCAAGTCGTAAAGCTAAAACCACTACACTACTTCGTGCTAGGGCGATCGGATTAGCGCTATCGCCAGTTTGAGCCAGAGAAGTTTGAGTCATGCGTAATCTTAGGTTATAAAGAGTTATCGAGAGCAAGCAGTTGTGCTGAAATAATATTTCAACACTGATTTAATTGATTAGCTGTAGCATCTATCACATTGTAATAAGTCTCGAATTCTGAGAATTGCTGGCGAATTTGTTGTTTGAGTTGTGTCTTTGCTGTTGTTGAATTGGCTGCGATCGCTCGACTATAAGTGTAGACTGGATCGGTTTCGAGAACGGTTTTCCCATTGGATAAAGTTATTTGAGCGAGATTCCAAGGATCGAAATCGTCAGGAATCCACATTGTAGAGCGATCCAAAAGCAATCTTATATAAATCTCAAAGGCTTCAAGGACAAGTGGATGGAGAAAAGTCGGCAGTTTGTAGAGAGGAATAGGTTGCTGCAAGGGTTGGTGGAGCCGATCTGACTGCATTGCTTTGTGAAAAGATGCGGCCAACCCTACCTTTTGGCTTTCTTGACTGTCGTAAAATGAGACAGGGGTTCTATCTGTGGCAGGGGAAATTCCCCCTCGTTCCATTGCTTGATGAGCCGCTTGGAAAAATTGCTCGGGAAAAAGTTGCACGTCGGTAGCATCATAACAAAAGATGGGAGTTTGAGTGGTTTTCGCTGCATCGATCGCTTTCTCCAAACCTCTCCATCCCGTTCGATAACCCTCCAGGGGTTGACGCAGCAATTCTGGTAATTCATACAGTTGCTTGAGAGAAAAGTGACTGAATTTTTCGACCATTTCTCCCCAACTAGAAAACCCCAATTCTTGGGCATACTGAGTCGTATCTTCGTCAGTCATTTTGTCTTTAAGCTCACTCCATAGCTCTAAAAACATCTCGCGATCGATACAGCGGTGAAAATGTAAATCGATCTTAAAATCCCTACATTCTAGAGCTGGAACCGCAAAATCCCTTTCATTTTTTGGGGTTTGAATTATTTTTAATACCTCCGATTGCATCGCTTTTAGTCGAGAGTCATCTTTGTTTAGATTGGCAAGCCTTGATTCAGCTAGGTATTCTTTATCATTGATTTTTTTTTCAATTGTCTTGTTAATTAAAGAAGGAAAAGTTAGGGCAGGATTACGAATTGAGAGAAATTGGCAATCGGCTAAAGTCAAAAAAGATTCCCAACTTTTTCTACTAAAATGATGGCTATTATTTTTGGCAATAATGTGAATGGGAACTTGAAGCAAATTCCTCTGTTCTCTAGAAGTTGCCAACGCGCGATCGCGAACAATTTGCAGCATTAAATCGTATCCTCTTTCAATGCGATTCTCACCCCAAGAGAACTCTTCATTGAGACTACCATCAAACCAAAAGCCCTCTCGATTAGACAGTCGAGAAGATTGAGTTGCCAACATCTTTGCTACTACTGTTGTTAAACTCCTGGCAACTCCTCCAAGACTCACGAGATGAAAGGTTTTTTGTAATTTAAGATTTACAAGTTCTTCCCTTGATAACATAGCTCAATTTCCTTATTGATAATACTATCGATTCAAAATATCTCGCTGAGAAGTTTTTCAGCGATCTTTTGGCAATCAGGTTGCAGCCGGATTCCCGTAGATATGGAAATGGGAGGGTTACTCCTTACTCTGTCTAAAAAACTATAGGGCTGATATTGGGCATAAACCCGTTGATACTGCGGTTGGTTGAGAGGGTTAACAAAAACTCGATCGTAATTGCTGACCCAAAGCCGACGTAGCAAGCGGGGTTTTTGGGGATCGTCTGTAAATGCTTCTCGACCGTGAAGAACTCTCCAATTATCTGTCACCAAAATATCTCCTGCTTGCAAAGCAAAAGACTTTAGGTACTTAGGATTGCAAACATATTTACTATGCTATGAAACAAATTCAAAGCATCGCAGGCTTCAGATGCGACTAAAATTGTAAAATCATAGCGCCAGCGAATGCTCCAAGTATCGGGAGAAATTCGGATCAAAATTGGACTTCTGGCGCATTGGTCATCGCGAGAGAAGACAAAATGGGGTTGCAATAATATTGATACTATCTCTGGTTCATACAGGAGTGCATCTTCTATCATCTGTCGGGCATCCAAAATAGTGTTCGAACCTCCTGAAATTGCTGGTTGCACCATCTGCATTAACACGATTTTTGGTGGGATAACATAAACAAATTTTCCTTCTTTTACTTTGGCAATTCCATCGAGGAAAGTACCGTCTGTGTGAGGTGTGAATTCCTCTGTAAGGAAAACAGGATATTGCTCTTGAATGGTTGTCGATTTTAGAGAGGATACCTTTTTGCTTACTTCAAAAAATCCATCTGCATCAGATTCTGGATGTCCTTATTGATATCCCATGCAATCGGCTAAATCCAAAATGATAGATTTCTCTGTATTTCCAGTAGAAAAAATACAGTATCCTTGGCTTTCTAGTTGAGTTTTGGCGACTTGCAAAATCTCGGATTGCGCCAAATCATGGGCCGATAAACCCGTTAAACTCCAATCAGTACCTACTCTACCTGAAAAGTTTTCTCGCTGATTTATTGAATTGATCGAGTATGTTCCAGACATTTTCATTCCTCTCTACTTTTCGTTCTGTATAAAAATCAGCATCTAGGAGATAAGCAACTTCAGAATTATTTTTTTCTGGTTCTTTGACAATAACCAGCCCATGTTTGAAGTTGACTTGACCATATTCTGTCGTCAAAATCAAATTTTTGATAATTGACTGAATCGAGGGGGCGAGTTGTTGATTGTATAATTCTGAAGCAATATCGGTTGTAATTAAATCGGACCAATCTCGATCCTCAAGTCCCAGCTTTGAGCGGACAATCAAGTCTTGATACTGAAGTCCAACTCTTGTGTAGAAGGATGGTTTGTATATTCGTTCAAAGATTTCCACAGCGTCCCTCAAGCGTTTTTGGAATTGTTCATACCTCTCGTAAGCAAATGTAGTCAGAGTAATAAATTCATTAGCAACCAACAATTGCCATCGCTGATCTTCAGATTTGAAATTATAGGATAAGTCGCTCAACAGCGGTAAACCTAATTGTTGAACTACTTGGGATATTTCAGATGAAAACTGTGGCTTATTAGTTTCAAAAAGTGGATACTGAAACCTGATCTCATCTTGAAACTCGACAGGCTCTTGATGAGAAATCTTCAGTATAGGTGGAAAGCGTAACTGACATGTAACCTGTATCAGAGGATTACGCTGGTAGATTACGCGATCGGACTCAGGCCAGTTCATCAATGCAATCCTATAACGAACAAATTTACCATCGTCTTTCTAGCTTAAATTATATCGCCAGCTCTTGACTATAGCAATCCTAAATCAGTCGTAACTAAGTCCAAGCCAGAACCCTTGTAGTTCTGGCATCTTGCCCGCATAACTTTTTACAACCCATTTAGGATTACTATAGTGCTTCTGCTCATTATTTCCGGGAAATATCTAGCCCCCCCCCCGATATGTCAGGGCTGTTTCATTCTCCGTAAAGAAATTGGGGAGCAGGGGGCAGGGGAGAAGGGGAAGAGGAGCATTTTTAGTAATAATTAATGCCTAATTT
>NZ_JAMZMM010000574.1 GCF_024178385.1 Limnofasciculus baicalensis BBK-W-15
ATAGATCGCCATGCCCTTCACGTCCAACTTGCGGATGAAGCTGTTTGCATTGGAGATCCCCCCAGTAGCAAAAGTTATTTGAATATTCCCAATATTATCGCTGCTGCCCTAACTCGTAACGCGACGGCGATTCATCCCGGTTATGGGTTTTTGGCAGAAAATGCCCGATTCGCGGAAATCTGTGCGGATCATCAAATTTCCTTTATTGGACCATCTCCGGAAGCGATGCGGGCGATGGGGGATAAATCCACTGCCAAAGAAACCATGCAGCGAGCAGGTGTACCAACCGTACCCGGAAGTGATGGACTTCTGACAAGTGAACGAGAAGCCCTTGATATCGCAGAAAAAATCGGCTATCCCATCATGATTAAAGCCACTGCCGGAGGTGGGGGACGGGGGATGCGGTTTGTGGAGGAGGAAAGCGAACTACCCAAGCTGTTGCTTGCAGCGCAAGGTGAAGCAGAAGCCGCATTTGGCAATCCTGGCGTTTATATGGAAAAATTTATTGTTCGCCCTCGCCATATTGAGTTTCAAATCATTGGTGATAGTTACGGGAATGTTATTCATTTAGGGGAAAGAGATTGTTCCATCCAACGCCGTCACCAAAAACTTTTAGAGGAAGCACCTAGTCCAATTCTTAGTCCAGAATTGCGGGAAAAAATGGGTACAGCAGCGGTAATGGCTGCTAAATCTATTAACTATGTTGGTGCGGGAACAGTGGAGTTTCTACTTGAGGCTTCGGGTGGCTTCTACTTTATGGAAATGAACACCCGTATTCAAGTAGAACATCCCGTGACAGAGATGATATCGGGATTGGATTTAATTGCCGAACAAATTCGCATTGCTCAAGGGGAAAGACTTAATTTAACTCAAGAGCAAGTTATCCTTAAAGGTCATTCGATTGAATGTAGAATTAATGCCGAAGATCCCGATCGCGCTTTTCGTCCCCAACCTGGACGAATTAGCGGTTACTTGCCACCAGGAGGACCGGGAGTCCGGATGGATTCCCACGTCTACACCGATTACGAAATTCCCCCCTACTACGACTCATTAATTGGCAAATTAATTGTCTGGGCACCCAACCGAGAAGCAGCTATTAAGCGGATGAAACGAGCTTTACGAGAATGCGCCATTACTGGTGTGGCAACGACTATTCCCTTCCATCAGAAAATTATGGAAAATCCGGCTTTTCTCAAGGGTGAAGTTTATACTAATTTCGTCGAGACGATGATGGAAAAGTCAGGAAGTTAGTTATTGGTTATTGGTTATTGGTTGTTGGTTATTGGTTGTTGGTTGTTGGTTATTGGTTGTTGGTTATTGGTTGTTGGTTATAATAGCGGTTCTCAGTTGTCTGGAACACAATCTTTTTTTTAACGCAAAGAGCGCAAAGTTAGTCGCAAAGAACGCAAAGAGAATCGCATTTTATCCGGATAGGGGAAAGAAAATACATCTTTACCCCTAATTTCTCACATCTTACCCTACTGATAAATCCGCGCTGCTTTCAACATGTGATAAGTAATCAATAATTGAGTCAGCGCCAAGGGATAACTTTGTAAAGTTTCCCCAGTTGTTCCAATAATCTTACCAATATCTTGATTCCCTTCCAGACTACAGAATTTGCCCAAATAAGGGATATCATTACAGAGAATTCGCTCTAGTTCTTTCACCTGTTCGCTAGTAGCATGACCATCAACTTCTAACACATCCACAGGCTTACCCATATCTCGATCGAGTTCTAAACGGATAGCTGAACTCAGATGAGATTTACTAGGATCGAGAATTCTGGTAAAGTTAGGGTGAGGAATAGTTGGTCTCAGTACCAAACGAACATTGAGCATTAAATCGTTGCCATGAATTTGTTCGGCAGAGGGATAGAAACTAACAACAATATCAGTCCATTGGCGCTGGGGACGAATAAATTCTTCCGAATCTGATTCCCGCTTTCTCAGTTGTTCAAGAACCTCTTCCGTGGTATAACCTCGTTTGGCAGTATCCCGCTTGACTTTCCATTGGGTGCGGAGGGATTCTGGAGGAGCCAAAAAGACTTTAACATCAAAACAATCCTGACAGGCACGAGTGGCATATCCCAGCAAGCCCTCAATAATCACAAATTTAGTTGGCTTGATATACTCCGGCGTTTCTAACATGCCATTGTCGTGATTGTAAATAGGTTTGAGGATAGGTTGCCCGGTACGCAGCTGATTTAGGTGCTGCTGCATGATATCTAGGTAGTTACAGTCGGGGTGGAGTGCGGAAATGCCTTTTTCTGCCCGCTGTTTGCGATCGTAGCGGTGGTAGTCATCCGTACAAATCACCGTCACGTCTTCTTCCCCTAATATTTGGGCAATGCCTCGCGTCAGAGTGGTTTTCCCAGCGGCGCTATCACCGACGATGCCAAGGATGATGGGGCGAGTACTCATGATTTTATGGCGGCTTAGGTTAATTGGTTATAAGAAAATAGCCTGAAAACCCCGTGACTTTAGTCCGGGGATGAAAGGCAGTGGCAGGATTGATCTTGCCATGATATCATCGACAAGTCAGTACAAGACAGAAAAACCTACCCCCGGACTGGAGGAAAGTTTACGCCCGATGAGCCAGTTGTCAGACTGGGATAGCAGACCGCTAAAAGGCAACAGGATTGCGCACGGGAACCTGATTCATCAGGATATTAGGGCTGCGAAG
>NZ_JAMZMM010000125.1 GCF_024178385.1 Limnofasciculus baicalensis BBK-W-15
TAACATTAGTTAATATAAGCAAACCCATCCCACCCTCTCACGTCCTAACCGAGGAGCAGATCGTAGTGAATAATAATAAAAAATGGAGAAACGCTGGGCTGTATGCACTGCTAGCCATAGTAGTAGTCGCCTTAGCAACAGCCTTTTTAGAGAAACCGTCGCCCACCCTCCAAACCTGGAAGTATAGCCAGTTTATGGATAAAGTTACAACTGGTAAGGTGGAGACAGTCAAACTCAGAGCAGATCTTACCCAAGCACGGGTGCTGGATAAAGACGGAACCCAATTTATTGTCAATTTACCTAGCGATCCTCAGCTAGTTAGCATCCTAAACCAAAATAAAGTAGACATTCAGATCGATCGCCCAGCGGATGAAGGGATTTGGTTTAAAGCCTTAAGCAGTCTATTTTTCCCAGTACTACTTTTAGTGGGATTGTTTTTCTTGCTGCGCCGTGCCCAAAATGGACCAGGTTCCCAGGCGATGAACTTTGGTAAATCTAAAGCCAGAGTCCAAATGGAACCCCAAACTCAGGTTACTTTTGGCGATGTCGCAGGGATTGACCAAGCAAAACTAGAGTTAAACGAAGTAGTAGACTTCCTAAAAAACGCCGATCGCTTTACGGCAATTGGTGCGAAAATTCCTAAAGGTGTCCTGCTAGTCGGACCTCCAGGAACAGGTAAAACTCTTCTTGCTCGTGCAGTTGCTGGTGAAGCAGGTGTTCCTTTTTTCTCAATTTCTGGTTCGGAATTTGTTGAGATGTTCGTAGGTGTTGGTGCATCTCGCGTCCGCGATTTATTCGAGCAAGCTAAGACAAATGCTCCCTGTATTGTATTTATAGATGAAATCGATGCAGTAGGTCGTCAGCGCGGTGCTGGTTTAGGTGGCGGTAATGATGAAAGAGAGCAAACTCTGAATCAATTACTAACAGAAATGGATGGTTTTGAGGGCAATACTGGCATTATTATTATTGCCGCCACAAACCGCCCTGATGTTCTCGATTCCGCATTACTCCGTCCGGGGCGTTTCGATCGTCAGGTAGTAGTGGATCGTCCAGACTACGCTGGGCGTTTGGAAATTCTCAATGTTCACGCCCGTGGGAAGACGCTATCGAAGGATGTGGATTTAGAAAAAATCGCCCGTCGTACTCCTGGGTTTACAGGTGCTGATTTATCTAATCTACTTAACGAAGCCGCAATTTTAGCAGCACGGCGCAACCTCACCGAAATATCTATGGATGAGGTAAATGATGCCATCGATCGCGTATTAGCAGGACCAGAAAAGAAAGACAGAGTAATGAGCGAAAAGCGCAAAACTTTAGTAGCTTATCACGAAGCAGGTCACGCTTTAGTTGGTGCTTTAATGCCAGATTATGACCCCGTACAAAAAATTAGCATTATTCCTCGCGGTCGTGCTGGCGGTTTAACCTGGTTTACTCCTAGCGAAGAACGGATGGATTCGGGTTTATATTCCCGCTCTTATCTACAAAATCAAATGGCAGTAGCATTAGGTGGCCGAATTGCTGAAGAAATTATCTTCGGTGAAGAGGAAGTTACCACAGGTGCTTCTAACGATTTGCAACAAGTTGCTCGTGTAGCTCGACAAATGGTCACCCGTTATGGTATGAGCGATCGTTTAGGTCCTGTGGCATTGGGCCGACAGAATGGTAATATGTTCTTAGGTCGCGAAATTGCCTCAGACCGAGATTTCTCTAATGCTACAGCAGCCGCAATTGATGAAGAAGTCCATCAGTTTGTGGATCAAGCTTACAAGCGGGCAAAAGAAGTATTGCTTAACAACAAATACATCCTTGACAAATTAGCCGCTATCCTCATTGAAAAGGAAACCGTCGATGCAGAAGAGCTGCAAGAATTATTAGCAAATAATGATGTGAAGATGGCTGCGATCGCGTAGCGCGTGCAGGAAGCAGATCGCGTAGAATATCGATTTAGACTCAAAAACCCGGTTTCTTCAAGAAACCGGGTTTTTAGCTATCAGGGAATCCGCGATCGCACTAAAATTGAATAGAGAGCTAGAGGCTCCAATACATATTGGTGGCACACTACTAGAACTGTTTCTCCTCGTTTCAAGTGCGGTACAACTTTATCTTCGTAGAAACGGGCAGCGCGAGCGTAAACTTGGGCAATCTTTTCGCCAGCCGGGGGTGCTTCATTGTGTGAGTGCAACATTTCCTCGAAGCCTTCGTAGCCCAGGGCTAGACGCAGGAGATTGAGGTTACGGCCTGCAAAAATGCCAAAGGATTTTTCGCTAATTCGATGGTCTATTTGAACAGGAATATCGGGCGACTTTAGTGCCTGACTTTCAGCAAGGGCGATTTCACAGGTTTGTCTGGCACGTCTCATGTGGGAGACATATACTGCGTCGAATTTTGTACCTTTTTTCTTTAGGTCAACACCTGCACGGCTGGCTTGCAATCTGCCAAATGATGTGAGGTCAACATCCAAAACTCCGGCAAAAATGTTCCGTTCGTTACTGGTACTTTCTCCATGGCGAATGAAGTAGACACGTCATAGCTTTTCGCCATTTAATTCTGTTTGTAAATTTGGAGAAGCTCTTGTGTCTCCATCCTGGAATTTATCTGGAACTTCGATCCCACCATTTTCGGTATTTGGGACCTGGTTATCTAAGTTTTTAGTTGCCTACTCCTTAAACATGATTTAGATCTTTTTCTAACTTTGAAGTTTTAGACTTTCAAGTCAGACTAGTTAATCAAAAACAATTATATACTACGAAAGTATAGTCAAAGATAGTACTGGGTTATAGAGGATATAAATTTTGCCCCAGAGCCGTTGGGGAAAAAGGTCAAGCCTACAATATCGTTACAATTAATCGGAAGTTACCACCTGCTGGGGGACTTCCGTCGGCAGAAACTTTCACCCCCACTGAATTATAGTCAATTTTGAGGAAGCTGATCTTTTTTTAGAGAGGGTGCGTTAGCTACGCATAACGCACCCTACATTTCTCTAAAACCCGGTTTCTCTAAGAAACCAGGTTTTTAGCGCCAATACAATTACTTCGCCTTCATTTGCCCTTTGGCTTGCTCCAAAGTAATTTCTTTAAGTGCCTGATAAGAATTAGCATTAGATGCTCCTTCTATCGCTTTCACAGCCAAATCTTGAACTTGTTTCAGCGCACCATCCAATTGTTTCGAGAGGCTTTGAATTCGAGCTTCCTGATTTTGAATATTTTGTTCCAAAGATTGAATTTGCTGTTCGTAGAAGCGTTTTTGTCCTTCAATTTCTAGCTTCTGCATATCAGCCTTGACTTTGACTTGAGAATAGGCAATATGTTTACCTATTTCTTCAGCCTTCTTAACTTCTGTTTCTTTCTTCTTCTCAAAGGCTTCCACTTCAGCTTTCAATTCCTCGAATTTCTTTTCCCGTTCCGCGATTCCTTTTTCTCGTTCACTCCATTGTTTCTCTTGTTGTTGATAAGTTTCTTCTAATTCCTTGTCCAAATTATTTTTGTTTTGTTCGTAAGTATCTCCATCTAAATTGCGACGTAATTCTAGATCGTACTGATACTCCTCCATATCTCGCTTAGTTGTTTTATTGTATTCATCATTCCTTTCTCTCAAAGTTCGTTGATATTCCTCCTGATCTTTTGACCAAGCTTTCCGCAAATCCTGAATTTCTTGTCCCAAAGCTTCTCTTCGTTGGCTACTTTCTTCCTCAAATGCTTTGGAATTATCTTCATAAGATTGAATTAAGTTATCCAGGGTATCATCATCAACTTCAGCTAAGTTGTGTAATGCTTCTAGTTGTTCTATTTCTTCACCAACACCTTCTCGTAATTCTTGTAATTTGGCTGCTTCTAAGGTGAGTTTTTCAGATAAGTCGCTGATGGCACTACCAAATCTTAATTGGAGATTGACTAGGCTATTAATAGTGTCGATCATTGTGTCTTGAGCAACTGGTGTTGAGTTCATTGTTTTTACTGGTTGTTGATGATTATTTTCCACGACTACAGAAGAGATAGGAGCGATAACAGGAGCAGCTTTGGCTTCTTTCTGAATTTGTTTGAGTTGAGATTCTAAGGTTTTTCGTTCTTTGCTTACTTCTTCATAAGCTTCGAGAATCTCGGCTTTGGTGTTTTTTGCAGTGGGTTTTTTGGTCATGGTTTTGTCTCTTATTGTGAGGTTGAGGAAGTTTTTTTTAACACAGAGGTACACAGAGGTTTGCACAGAGGTACGCAGAGGTTTTGCTGTGGGTTATAGGTTGTGGAATCTGCTACCTCAAGTTAAATGTTAAAACTGGCAACTGGTAACCAACAACCTACAATAAATTATTTGTTTTTGTCTGAGGAGGAACTATCAAAGGCTCTCATAGCTAGGGATTGAGATTGTTTGAGGGTTTCTTGGAGTTGGGCGTAAAGTTGTCCTATTTGTTCGGATTGTTTGTTAATGTTGGCTTCTAGGGATTGAATCTTGAATTCATAGCTCTGTTTGGTGGATTCCCATTCTTTTTCTAACAAGTCTGCTTTAATTTTACCATCATGGGTAACATCCTTAATTGCTTCTTCTTTGGCTTTCTTGATTGCTTCTTCTAATTCGGTGGGGAAGCTTTCTACTTTTTGTTGGTATTCTTCAAATAATGGTTGATTGTCTTGGAGTGTTTTTTCTCTTTCAGCCCATTGTTTGTCTTTTTCTTGATTCTTTTCTCGCAATTCTCGTTCTTGGTTCCGCTGGAGTTGTTCGTACTCGTCTGTTTCAATTTTTCGCTGTCTTTCTAGTTCGTATTGGAAGTCGGCTTCTTGTCGTTCTCGTTCTTTGATTAGTAGTTCGTTTCGCTCTTGAGAGTTTATCTCGAATTCTGTCTGTTCTTTTGTCCATATTTTACGCTTTTCTGTTTGATCTTTTTCAATCGATTCTCGTTGTTCTGTTGTTTTTTGTTCTAGATCTTTTAGCCGTTCTTGGTGTTCTTGAGTGCGAATATGGAGAGCGTCTGCAACTACTCGAATTTGCTGGAGTTTCTGTAGTTGCTCGGTTTCAACTGCGATCGCAATTTTTAGTTCGTCTAGTTTGTCAGTTTCTTGGGTTAATTTTTCTGACAATCCATTGACAATGTTACCAAAGTCTAGTTGTAAATCGGCTAATCCTTTGACTATGCTATCGACGGTATATGTGGAGGCAACTTCGAGAATTTGTTTGTTCTTGGCTTTTTCGGCTTCTTCTTCTTTGGTGGCTATTTTTGAGTCTATTTTTTTGCGATCGCCAATTATTTGCTCGAAGGCTTTGAATATTTGTTCTTTGCTGTCTTTTGTGGCAACCATGATTTTTCTCCTTGTTAATCCTGAAATGGCTGGAGTCGGAGTAGAAGGCTAGCGCTAGAGTACATATGTACCGTTCTTCTGAACTAGAAGTCTAGCGCTAGTGCAGGTGGGCAGAAATAACCCATCAGTTGTAAGCAGGGGAGCAGGGGGCAGGGGAGAGAAAATCACTATCAAGCCTCTGAAACTGGTGAGAAACTTCTGCCGCGCTGCACTAGAGTACATCTGTACGGTTCTCCTGAACTAGAAGTCTAGCGCTAGAGTACATATGTACTATAAATAGAATAGTCCAATCAACAGGCAATCGTCAAGGGGGTAGCGGAAAATTCTGCCACTGGGCTTGGGGGAGTAGATTGGAGTAGACTAAAAACTTGACTTAAACAGGCGAGACGCCTGTTCTACGGAGATGGAAAAGACGTTATATCAAGGTTATTCCCTATTCTCTCTAGCCCCTAGCCCCATTCCCATATGAACAAAGTTGATTTAGCCTTTACACCAGCACTCCAACAGGCGCGGCTGATTCAGAGTAAAGAGGTTTCGCCTCTGGAGTTAGTACAGCTATACCTGGAAAGGATTCAAAGATTGGATTCTCAGTTGGGCAGTTACGTGACTGTAGCTGCTGATATGGCTTTGGCCCAGGCGAAAGCGAAAACGGAAGAGCTGATTAATGGCGATATGTCCCAACTCCCTCCCTTTTTTGGTGTTCCCATCGCTATAAAAGATCTCAACGCGGTGAAGGGATTACCCTGTGCTTACGGTACGCCTGTCTTGAAGGATAAAATTGCCCCTTACGATGAGGGGATAGTAGCGAGGATTAAGCAGGCGGGATTCATTATTCTGGGGAAAACTGCGACATCGGAATTGGGATCTTTGCCTTATACTGAACCACCAGGATTTCCTCCTACTCGCAATCCTTGGAATTTGGACTATACGCCCGCAGGTTCGAGTGGTGGAGCAGCGGCAGCGGTAGCGGCGGGGTTATCTGCGATCGCACAAGCTTCTGATGGCGGAGGTTCAGTGCGGGGACCTGCTTTTTGCTGTGGGTTGGTGGGATTAAAGCCTTCACGAGGTAGGGTTTCTTATGCGCCTGTGGGAGATCATCAAAGTGGAATTGCTACTAATGGTGTTTTATCTCGCACTGTGGCTGATGCGGCGGCTTTATTAGATGTGATGTCTGGTTATATTCCTGGAGATCCTTATTGGTTACCTAATCCAGAGATACCTTTTCTGGCTGCATCTGGTCAAATACCACCTCAATTAAGGATTGCTTTTTCTAGTGCGGTTCAACCGATTGGGGAAGCGGCTGAAGTTTGTCGGAATGCGGTGGAAGAGACAGGAAAGTTACTGGCCCGAATGGGTCATATTGTGGAGGAAGGTTGTCCAGATTTTAGTGGATTAATTGAACCGTTTAAGAAGGTTTGGCAAGCAGGAATTACGGCGGCGGGGATTCCTTTATCGCTTTTGAGTCCAATGAATCGCTGGATTGGGGAACAATCTGGTTCAGCGGGAGAATATTTACAGGCAGTAGCCCAAATGCAAATAGTATCGCGGCAAATTGTTGCTTTTTTTAGTGATTTTGATGTTTTGGTACTGCCAACTTATATGCACCCGACAATTAGAATTGGGGAATGGGCAGATTTATCACCGGAAGAGACATTAAAGAATATTATTAGTTGGATTGCACCTTGTCCGCCTTTTAATGCTAGTGGATTACCTGCGATCGCACTTCCGACAGGATTCGATGGGAATGGTTTACCTGTGGGGATTCAACTGATTGGGAAACCCGCAGCCGAAGCAACTTTAATTTCTTTAGCCGCACAGTTGGAAATAGCCAAACCTTGGATTCATCAACGTCCCCCTTTGTTTGGGGAATAGGGAGCAACAAACTGAGGGCGAATGGAATTCGCATCTACACAAACCAAGTCCGCCTTCGCGGACTAATAATCAAGGGTTGTGTCTGTGTAGACGCGGTTTCAACCGTCATTTGGGCGATCCCCATTCCCTACTCCCCAGTACCCACTCCCCAGTACCCAAATTCTGTACAATAGTGAACGACAGTGGAGGAGCGGTTGTGGAGGATAAACCATTGGATGAACTGAGAAGTGCCTTGGAGTTAGCGACGGAAGAAGAATTACAACAGTTAACGGATATTCTATTCCGCCGTAGGTTTAATCCCCTGGATTACCTCCAAACACCCGATCTAATTGAAATTCAAAGTCAAGATCGCCAAACGTGGTTAGATGCAATTGAGCATCGATTTCGGTTTTTAGCGGCTGATGGGATGACGGTATTGCGAGGGCGCACTCAGAATTTCACCTATCGCCAAGCCCTAATTCAGGTTTGTCATTATCTGAAAATACCTTACTCAACCACACTCTCAACTACTGATATAGAGGCAGAGATATTTCTCAATTTAATGGGTAAAGCCTGGAAGCGCTTACCTGCTGCTGAACAGAAGTCTATTATTGTACAGCTTCGCGACTCGCTCTGTGAGTCAAATCTGCCTGAACCCCTACCCGCCCATCTTCAGCACAATCCCATGAGTTTGATTGTCAAAGGTGGCTCGGCTTTAGCCGTAAGTTCTCTATTGAAACCAATTCTCCTAAAACAGATTTCCCGTCAGTTTGCCCTACATTTTGCTCGCTATCAAGTTGCCAAAGAAACTATTATAACTGGAGGTGCTGCTGCTGCGACTAAGTTGGAAGGTTACCTGGCACTGCAAACTGCACGACATGGTATGGCAGCAAATGTCGCCCGTTATGGCGTGACTCGCACGGTATTTGCTGCCCTCGGTCCATTATTATGGGGCTATTTCTTTGCCGATTTGGGTTGGCGCACTATTTCTACTAATTATGGTCGCATTATCCCTACTATTTTTGCTCTCGCCCAAATTAGACTAATTCGCTCCGAGTGTTGGGAATCTGCTTAAATGGGGAATGGAACAGCGGATGCCGTATGGGGCGGTGGGGGATGGGAGGAGTGAGTGGGGAAAGATGAAATAAAATAACAAACAACAAACAACCAATAACCAACAACCAATAACTAATTATTTGTGAAATGGTATCAGAAACTTTTCCATAAACATCCCGATCCTAAATTGCAAATTTATTGGAATTTTGCTCAGTTGGGAGTGCTGATTTTTCCTTTAATTCCAAGTTTGGGAGGAGTGGGGTTATTTCTGGCATTGGCAGGAGTTTGGCAGCAGAAGTATCGCCAGATTATTAGATATCCTATCAACAAAGGATTTGCTATTTGGAGTATCTGGTTAATTATTATTTCTGGTTTCGCTTATAAGCCCGGGGAAGCATTCCTTGGTTTGGCGAATTTTTTGCCATTTTTGATATTTTTTGCTGCTTTTTCTGTTTTAATCCAAACTACTCAACAATTGCGACGTTTATCTTGGCTTTTAGTTATTCCTTCTTTACCAGTAGTTATTCTGGGATTAGGACAGATTTTTTGGGGATGGAGTACGCCAACTCAATTATTAGGTATTCTGGGTTGGGTATTAGAATCACAAGGAAATCCTCCTGGTCGGATGGCTTCTGTTTTTATTTACGCTAATATCTTGGCTGGTTATCTGGTAATTGTTTTTACTTTAGGATTGGGTTTGTGGATTGAGGCAATTTCAGAATTTACTGCTAAATCGGGAAATAACCTAATTATAGCTGTCGTCACTATCTTGAAGACAAGGGGCTTGAGCCAATTGTTGAAATTTTGGACGAATAAACAAAAAACAATCGCTTCATCATCTCATCCCCTTAGCTCATTATCTGCTGGGAAAATAGGATTCTTGACAGTAACAGTTATCGCATCGGCGATCGCACTTATTTTAACTAATTCCCGTAATGCTTGGGGCATCATTATTTTTGCCTGTTTAGCTTTTGCCCTTTACCAAGGGTGGCATTGGTTGGTAGCAGGTGTTGTCGCCATTGCAACTGCGGTATTGGGCGCGGCATTTAGCCCATCTCCTCTGCGAGAATGGCTCAGAATAATTGTTCCTGCTTATTTTTGGGCAAGATTTACAGATCAATTATATCCCGATCGCCCCGTGGCGCTAATGCGGGTGACTCAGTGGCATTTTGCCTTGTCTATGACTGAGCAACGCCCATGGATAGGTTGGGGTTTGCGAAATTTTACACCACTTTATGAACAGCAGATGAATCTATGGCTAGGTCATCCTCATAATTTACTATTAATGTTAACGGCGGAAACGGGTATCCCGGCAACAATATTGTTATTTAGTTTAGTGGGATGGATTCTAGCGCAGGGGGTGATGCTGGTTGTGAAAGGGTTGTCGCAAAATTGCGATGGCTTTATTCTTTTTACTTATCTCCTTACTTTCGGTTGCTGTATTTTGTTTAATTCGGTTGATGTTAGTTTATTCGATTTGCGTGTTAATACTTTAGGTTGGTTTATTTTATCGGCAATTTGCGGGATAGTTTATCGGGAGGGAATGGCGCATAAATAAACTTGCTACCCTTTCCCTAAAAAAATACTTAACAAAAATTAACAAAAGAAAGTAATCAACAAAAGTTAACAAATTAGAAAACGGCTGAAAGTGCCTTAACTTCGTCGATCTTTATTAAGATTAATTCTCAATACTTGACGAGATTGCGTCGTTTCAGCTACTATTGTCCAATAATCCAAAGGGGGGCTAATAACCTTTGTTAGGTTTTGCATGGTATTCTGAGTCAATTCAGTATTTCTTAAGTTTAATTGTTTGTCTATACCATCCCACTAATTCCTCTGGTGGGATTCCGAGAAAATAGCCAGCAACAATAAGTTGGTTAATTAGGGTAGTTTTCACCACTCCCAATTTTTCCCATCGTCTTCCTGATGTAATTACAAGTGCAGGAATAATAGCAATTTTTCCCTCTTTTCTCAAACATCGGATTAATTCAAAATCTTCCATAATTGGTAAGTTGGGAAACCCACCAATATCCTGGAAAATAGAGGTTTTGAGAAAGATAGCTTGATCTCCGTAAGGCATAGATAAAAAATGCGATCGCATTTTTACCATCCTCTCAATCAATCGCACTCCCCGCCTTTGGGAATCAATCCGTAATTCAAAAGCACCTGCAATAATTCTAGTATCTTGTAAAGTCTCTCGAATTAGAGTATCGAAATGATTGGGTAAAATAGTATCCCCATGGAGAAATAGTAAAATATCACCCGTTGCTATAGCCGCACCACCATTCATTTGACTAGCACGACCTGGTGTGGTAGAAATAACTTTAACACTAAAAGATTTGGCAATATTCACCGTTTCATCTTGACTACCCCCATCTACCACAATAATTTCTACATCAGAAGCATCTCCAAGTCGTTTGATGACTGTACTAATTGCGATGGCTTCATTTAAAACTGGAATAATAATCGAAATTTTTGCCATTTTCATTTGTCTCTAAATAGGTATATGCCCATAAAAGAATATTATACCGAATCCAGAAATCAGGTTTCTTAGGCACTGTGAGTTTTAGATTTAATTCTGTCTAGTTGCTTAGGCTTGTAAAGCCCATCGTCTAAATCCTCTGGGCGATCGATATCATTGAGGATGGGAAGATATGCGATCGCTAAATTTAGTGTTTGGGCAATTTCTATCGTTTGTTGTCGCACTTGAGAGGTTCCCCAATCAATTCCCACAAACAATTCTGGAATTAACCGACGCAAACCAATCAGATAATACCCTCCATCCGCCGCTGGTCCCAAAACTAAATCGTTATGTGATAATAATTGAAATGCCTCATCCATTAATTTAGCATTTAGATCGAGACAATCAGTACCAATAATAATCGCCCCACTCATCCCAGCCGCAAAAGATATATCAAACGCTGACATCATCCGCCTACCTAAATCACCCTCCCCCTGTTGGCGATAGATGATATCACCACCTAACCAGGTTTCCATTAGTTGTACATTACCACCTGCAAAATGGACTTCTATCGATAAAGGATGGGTAGCTACAAGAGATTTTACCTCTGTTATTGTATATTCTGTCATCTGCCTTTGGAAGTTGGCTGCACCTTCTGCACCAAGGATGGGAATCAGGCGCGTCTTAGTTTTTCCTGGTTGTGGATAGCGAGTGAAAATAATTAGACGTTCCGATATCACAATTTAGTAGGTATTAGGTTTGAGGATATTAAAATAAGTACTTATTTTAACTGATATCTTAGATCATTCGCAAAAACCAGACAGAGAATTAATTCTCTGTCTTATAGATTAAGCACGCCTTTCAACAAGGCGGTTAAAACCGCATCTACACAGACAAAACCCGCCGTCGCGGGTTGTAACATCTTTAGTCCGCGCAGGCGGACTTGGTTTGTGTAGCCGCGATTTCCAATCGCATTGGCTATATGGCGACTGGTGCAAGTTATCAGAGGAAGGAAAGCTAAATAGTGAGAACAATATCAATACTGTTCTAACAAAAGTTTCACTTCCGCTTCTAGATCAAAATCTTTCATCGCCTCCCACTCCGCTTTGCGAACGGCAAGATAAACTTGAGCTAGATCGGAACCCATGGCATCAAGAAGAAGTGAGTCGCGACTTAGATGTTCAATGGATTCTCCTAAAGTTTTAGGTAATCTTTCAATACCCTGAGCCAGACGTTCATTTTCTGTCAGAGTGCCGGGATCTACTGTTACTGGGGATTCTAACTCAAAACAGTGCCGGACTCCATCCATTCCCGCTGCAATAACTGCACCCAATGCCAGATAAGGATTGGCAGTAGCATCGACAGTTTTAAGTTCAAAATTAGTAGGGCTAGGGGATTGGGGGTGAGAGGGTACTCGCACTGCTGCTTCTCGATTATCGATGCCCCAACAGCGGAATGCACCACTCCAACAGTGGGGACGAATCCTCCGGTAAGAGTTGGTAGTGGGTACTGTTATTGCCATTAGGGCTGGCAGATGGTGGAGAATTCCGGCAATAAAGCGACGCGCTACTTCTGAGAGAGTACCGTCTCCATCTAGATTGGGGATGAGGTTTTCTCCGTCATGCCAGAGACTCAGATGAAGATGACAACCGCTACCTGCTTTATCGGCAAAGATTTTTGGCATGAATGAGGCAATTAGATTATGCTGGAATGCGATCGCGCGGATTGTTTCCCGAAAGGTAATCTGTTGATCGGCTGCTCCTAATGCGTCAGTATATAGGATCGAGATTTCTTGCTGACCTGGACCTGATTCTGAGTAATATTGCTCTACTGGCATTCCTTGCTGAATCAGGGCTTCTACCATCTCATCAATTACTCGATGATTGATATCAATCCCCATGGATGAAGCAAAACCTGTTTGATCAACAGGAATAATCCCTTCTGGTGTCTTCCGCAACAGGTAAAACTCATTCTCAAAAGCCGCAATGATATCTAACCCCTCACTCTTGGCATCTGCTATCATCCGTTTCAAAAAGTGACGAGGACAAAAACTCCAAGGGATACCATTTAATACCATATCACCCATAACACGACCATGACCTTTGGCGTATGGTAAGGGAGTGAAGGTATTCCAGTCGGGAATTAAGCGGATTTCTCCCACTGGTCCCAAACCACTACCTGGGGCTGGTGCATCATATATGACGGGAATCGCTGGTTGTGCGGCGGAGATACCAACACCATGTTTAAAGTATTCTGACAAACAGCCTCGGTGGACTGCTTTACCTCGTATGATATTGCCATTGTCACACCAGAGGATGCGCACGAAGCGAATCCCCAGGTTGTCAAGGTTTTCTATAAGTTTTTTGTCCATTCATTTATTACTTGTCAATCTTCTGTTGTTACCTTTGAAGGACTTACGCACTAATCCCCAATATATCCGGTTTTTCTCGATAGCTCTCTAGTTAAAATAACGCAATTACCTTCAAAAACTGGTTGGGTGCGTAATTCCTATTTGTAGATTGTGCCTACATAGTAAAAGGATCTGCTACGATCTAACTATTGTAAACCAGTGGGCACAACTAAACCTCACCTCCATAGACCGGGTTTCTCACCTCCACTTAACGATACTATGTAGATATTCAGTCGATCGAGTAAACTATGTTGAGGGAAACAATTATTAATATCAGACCAGCAAATATAACTGAAGACACTCTAATTGCACGACACTTTTACCAAATGTGGCGGGATAATAATCGTCCTCCTGACTCAATTCAATCTAACTGGCTGGAAATCACCTTAAAGTTTATATACCAAGCTAGACAAGATTTATACTATCAGGCATTTATCGCCGAAGCAGATAGCCAAATTGTGGGTTCTGTCAGTTGTCAACTTTTTGCTGGTCTCTACCCAGATATTATAGTAGAATCATACCGAAAATATGGATATATCTGGGGAGTTTATGTTGAACCAGAATATCGGTGTCAGGGAATTGGGAAGAAACTTACCCTAGAAGCGATCGCATATTTAAAACAGCTTGCTTGTACGCGAGTTATTTTAAATGCTTCTCCCTCTGGTCAATCAGTTTACACTAATCTAGGTTTTCAACCCAGTAATGCCATGGAGTTCGATCTGATTTAACTGAATATTATGTCCAATATATTGCCTTATCTAGCAGGTATCTACATCTACCCAATTAAATCATTTGACGCTGTATCTGTCACTGAAGCTAACATCCTCCAAAGTGGAGCGTTAGCAAATGACCGAGAATTTGCTCTATTTGACGGACAAGGTAACTTTGTCAATGGTAAACGCCATACTAAAATTCATCAAATCAGGTCATCCTTCGATTTAAGTAGCCGCAGTTTAGCCTTGTCAATTCAAGGATCTGAACAAAAAAATATCTTTCATATAGATAAGGATAGAATAAAATTAGAATCGTGGCTGAGTAACTACTTCAGTTTCCCTGTTAAAATAGAGCAAAACTCGATTCTGGGTTTTCCCGATGATACCAATGCTCCTGGACCGACAATTATTAGCACAGCTACCCTAGAATTAATTACCTCTTGGTTTCCCGGATTAACCGTAGAAGACATCCGCTGTCGGTTTCGCGCTAATCTAGAAATTGGTGGGGTTCCACCCTTCTGGGAAGATCGATTATTTGGAAAAGAGGGTGAATTAGTTCAATTTACCATTGGAAAAGTAGTATTTGCAGGAGTTAATCCCTGTCAGAGATGTATTGTCCCTACTAGAGATGGAATAACTGGAGAAAGTTATCAGAATTTTCAAAAGATATTTGTAGATAAAAGGAAAGAAACATTACCCGATTGGATAGTGCGATCGCGCTTTAATCATTTTTACAGGTTGAGTGTAAATACGCGAGTAGTTGAGTCGCAAGAGGGGAAGGTTTTACATTTAGGGGAGCGGGGAAATATGATAAAATATTAGAATGATGAATTATGGGGTAGAATGAAAGTTAGAGAAGTCATCAACCTTATTAATAAAGATGGTTGGTATTTAGCTCGAGCGCGAGGTAGCCACCGCCAGTATAAGCATCCTACTAAAACTGGATTAGTTACAATTCCAGGGAAACCCAGTGATGATCTTGCTCCGGGAACATTTGATAGTATTTTGAAGCAAGCAGGCCTTAAATAATGCGATATCTGATAATTATTGAGAAAACAGAAACGGGATACTCAGCCTATTCTCCTGATTTGCCAGGATGTGTTTCTACTGGTTCAACCCATGAAGAAGTAGAGCAAAATATGCGTGAAGCCATCGAGTTTCATCTTGAAGGGTTAAAGCTAGAAGGATGGGAAATTCCGCAGCCATCTACTTCATTTGCATTCGTTGAAATAGCCGCATAACACTAACAGGACTTACACAAAATCTGTCATTAAACTCCATATATAGTAGGGTGCGTTACATAACGCACCCTACAGATAGCCCAACTGCGTAAGTCCTAACTAAGAGAAGTTGTGTCGGTCTAGTGCGTTAGCTTTCGCGTAACGCACCAACCACCAACAAGTCATAATTACTCAATGCCAGCCGAGCGCAATCGCTGTCGGAGGGTTTCTAGCTGAGATTCAGCTTCTTCGGCGCGTTGGCGTTGCTCTTGAGCTAACTCTAATGCCCACAGGAGCAAGTTACCTGCTTCATCCCACCAACGCAACCAGTAACCTGTCCGGCTATCTCGCGTTCCCTGCCAAACCCCCAGAAATAGTCCTAGGGACGCGATCGCAAATCGTCCATTTTGATCGGGAGTTTGCAAGCGGTAGCGACCTGACTCATTGAAGTTCATAACTTACACCAATTGGCAAATTTTTGGGAAAAAGTTCCGATCTCGAGCCGACTGACGAAACCATGAGTCTTAAGTCTTATAATGAGAAAGATTTAGTTCGCAGTAATCATCAAGGACTAGGCAATATGATTTTAACGGGTGGAAGTGGTAACGATACTCTGATAGGTGGCACAGAAAATGATACCTTGTCAGGACTTGCAGGTAATGACGTTCTCAATGGTCGAGATGGAGCAGATACTTATCAGTTCAATCTGGGAGATGGGCAA
>NZ_JAMZMM010000575.1 GCF_024178385.1 Limnofasciculus baicalensis BBK-W-15
GATCTCGTCGATGCCAATGGCGCGCGGCGCCGGCATCCCGGCGCGCCGGACCTGCCTTGAGCGTCGCCGCTGTCACGAAGCCAGGAAAGGAGAACAACTCGCGAAGGTTACGCCCCGTCTTCATCAGGAAATCCCACAGCACACAGTCAGAGCAGGAAACCGCCGACCTTCCGCAGCCGAAAGATGGCTTGAATGACGACGTGACAGCAACTACTGGATGCCCGAACAACCCACACGATTCCGCGACGAGCCATTTCCTGGAAGTGGTTGTCCCGGTCTTCGTCGACTCTCCAGCTGGAGGGAGGCGCCTACCACGGCGCACTTCAGAACCTCCCAAATTTTCCCAATGCTACTTCCGAGAACCCAAACGTACTTATCTTTCGCACGCTGCACTGACACACATCCTAATTGCCGATCAAGACACCAAGTAGGATTGCGTGTCAAATCCGCCGATAAAGGCCACCCATCCTGAATGCGTCGGCATACCATCCGCATACTGTAGTGCACACTCCCACTCCCCCGCGACACCTATTTCAATTTTCACTCTTTCCGTCGCCTTACTAAACAGCTCATAACCAAATCCACATTGTAAAATTCGAATTGAATTATTCGCACCAAGAGAAGAGGAGACATAATGCACTGCATAATCCGTAGATAATTAGATTATTAAAACGGATTCAATTTCGCTTGCTTGCTGATGTGTAAGCGTCCCGGCCACAACAGAGAGCCCCTCGAGAACGGATTGCAGTTCAGCCTGACTTATCGAGGTCCATCCGCCACGAACCAGGCCACGAGTCCATTCAATGTCAATGATGTAAGCAAATAGAGGTGCCCACTCTCTTTGGCAACATCCATCAATCTTCGTATTTCCTCAGTATCAACGGGCACTATCAATTGATGGACCCCTGTGGAATGTGGAATTTGAATCCGCTGCCCTGCCAGTACCCAGGCCCGGTTTCATGACCTCCCGCAACCGTGCTGAAGGCTTAAACAACAATCCCCGCCAGCGCGGGGATTGTCGTTTCGGCGGACTAGATCAGCACAGAGCCAGGAAACCGTCAGTTCATCGGAGAAGTGCTCGCGATGCCGTCGGAGATTTCCTAGAAGTGGTTGTCCCGGTCTTCGCTCAGAGCGCGGGGACTGTTGTTTGAGCGGACTGCATCAACACAGAGCCAGGCAACCGTTAATCAATCGGAGAAGCGCTCGCGAGAGAATCGGGGTTTTCCGAGGGCTGGTTGTCCTCGTTCTCGGGAGTAGGCGATCTCCTAGAAGTGGTGGACCTGGACTGCGCAGCTGTCTGGACTGCGCAGCTGCCTGGACTGCGGCCTGGATCACGCCTAAATCCCACCAAGGAGGCGCTCAATCTCCGAACCGTGCGCTGAGAAATCACCATAAACATCAGTGGCCGCATTGAACAGCGCCTGATTTTCGGAGACGTACTTCACTGCTTCACGCACAACTCCCATGTTCGCCCGTATTCCTGCCGGGCACGTTTGCGCCTTTTCTTCAATCAAGCGAAGAAATGAGCTTGCCAAATCAGGAGCAGTCGACTCATTTATTGGACTGCTCATAACAAATTTTGCAAGACATCTGATGTAGAACACAAACGGCCTCAACGGCATCCAGCGAATTCCATCTACCATCGCTATTGGAGCCCTGGAAAACCGCGACTGAATCTCTTCACAAGATTTCCCAAAGTAGTCCCTGTAGGAAGCTAATAAGTCGAGATCATCTTCGGGCAATTCTCCCCAATCACGCGCTGTCGGTATAGGAAGCGGAATCTCTTTAGTACTACGAGGCTTTCCCATTAAGTACAGTTCCTATTGTGCTCTTTTTTCAGGTTTTCCAGCCGCCTTTCCCAGTCTGCTATTTTCTGAACATGCCGACCGGGAAACCATAGTGCATCCCACGCCCTGTAGCGGAAAATGACAGCCTTAGCGTGATGTATGTTCCGAGACAGCGGGCCACAGCCGCTGCCGGGATCTGGCGGCATAACCGAAAGCCCCTTCATTATTTCGTACTCAGCCTGCTTCTGTTTTTCCTGCTGAGGCGTAAGGACTCTCTGCGACGCCCAGCCTTCTTCTTCATAAATAGAGAACCTTACTTCACGCAGTAAGGCGTGCACTCCATACCCTGTTACGGTAGCGGCAGCAGCTATAAGCGTTACTCTAATGGTGACTCTAATAGCTAGAGCTAGCGCCGCTGTCGCAACACCATTTCCAAGAGCAAGCGCAGACCTTCCTGACGGATCGACGTAAACCGCAGGGTTGTCGTTTGCATAGAGATATTTGTGAAGTGATGCCGGATCATTCCCGACACCTGCGAAAGTATCTTGCTGCGTAAATCGCCCCACACGCGGGTCCATGTAGCGAGCCCGCAGGTAATAGAACCCCGAGTTGGGATCCAACTGCTCTCCGGTGTACAGGAAGTTGTTGTCGCTAGTCTGCTGCGAAGCCGCCGCGTCGATTTCGCCGAATGCTTCGAACGTCGTCTTGTCAGTAACCGAACCGGCTTCGTCGGTCAGCAATCGCGTGCTGCCCAGCCCGTCGGCGTGGTAGTAGCGCAGCCCCGCAGGAACGCCGGGATTCGATCCGTTTGCAGCCACGGCCGGCGTGTAGCGCCTGACCCGATCATCCCCCACCGCATACAACGCCTTGACGCTCAACGCACCGCTGCCGC
>NZ_JAMZMM010000576.1 GCF_024178385.1 Limnofasciculus baicalensis BBK-W-15
AGGATGATGGCGTTACCGGAGGAGTTACAACAAAGTTTTGAACAGAAACTAACTAGTTACGAGGAGGAAAGAAAAATGCCTTTACTTAGCCGGATGGAAGAGAGGGGACTTGCAAAAGGGGCTAGACAAACCCTCCAATCAACCATAATTCGCATCTTACAAGTACGGTTTGAAACTGTGCCGCCTGAGTTAATCAATGAGATCAATAGTTTAGAAGATATCTTGGAGTTGGAAAGGTTAGTCATGACTTCGGTGACTATTAATTCTGTGGTTGATTTTGGGGAAATGCTTTCACAAAATCGCAATACCAATCGCGATGTCGGATGATGGCGTTACCAGAGGAGGACCTCAAAAAAAGCTGAAGGGCTGCAAACCCATACAGAATAAGGAATGCAGCCCCAAATTTTGACCCTTCTCAAAAAACACCTACAGGTAGGCGCAACTAGGCGAAGAAAATTGAATCATCCCCCAGGGGTTTCCCCCCAATCCTCTCCACCAGCTCCCTGTTAATTCTCAGCGCTGAATCCTTGGCAAAATCAAACACCGCTACTGACTCAACCAACCCGCACTCAAAATCACCGTAAAACCGATAAAAATGACAGCGAGTATCCAAGTTACCCGATTCAGCGCAGTTTCAGCACTCTTGGCGCTAGTAAATAATTGAGCTTGCCCCCCAATACCGCCAATGCCATCCCCTTTGGGGCTGTGTAGCAATACTAAAACGATTAAACCCAAGGCAGATATTGCCCAAATAATATGTAGAACTTTATCAATTGTCATGGTTTGTTATTGGTTGTTGGTTGTTAGTTGTTAGTTGTTAGTTGTTGGTTGTTAGTTGTTGGTTGTTAGTTGTTGGTTGTTAGTTGTTGGTTGTTGGTTGTTAGTTGTTGATTGTTAAAAACCAATCACAAACAACAAATAACAAATAACCAATAACAAATAACAAATAACCAACAACAAATAACCAACAACAAATAACTAAAGCTTCACTCGTACAGGTGTACGACTAGGGCGAAGTTCAAACTCCACAGGCTCAAACATGGATTTTCCAGTCATTTCTGCTGGTTTTGGCAAACCCAATATTTCCAGAATCGTTGGCGCAATATCCGCTAAACGCCCGTCGCTGCGTAGAGCAACATCTGCACCATGTCCAGGAATTTTTACTTTTTCCCCTTCGACTATGATAAACGGGACGGGATTGGTAGTGTGAGCTGTCCAAGGTTTGCCATTTTCATCCCGCATGTATTCAGCGTTACCGTGATCTGCGGTAATAATAACAGTACCCCCAGCTTTATTAATACTTTCCACCAATTGTCCGACACAGCGATCGACAGTTTCAATCGCTTCAACACAGGCATCCATCTTCCCTGTATGTCCTACCATGTCTGGGTTGGCATAGTTGATGACAATTAGAGAATAAATGCCTTTTGCCACAGCCGCGATCGCAGTATCTGTTACAGTTTGTGCTGACATGGTAGGAGCGCGATCGTATGTCGCTACCATGGGACTGGGAATCATTTCCCGATCCTCTCCCTCACAGGGTGATTCTAAACCCCCGTTGAAGAAGTAAGTAACGTGGGCGTATTTTTCAGTTTCCGCTGTTCGTAATTGACGCAAACCATGCTTGGCAATAACTTCCCCCAAAATATTATTCAGGCTTTGGGGTTCAAATGCCACCAAGACAGATAATGTGGGGTCATACTGGGTAAAAGTTAGGAATGTTAGATCGGCAATCAGCTCCCGCTCAAACCCGTTAAATCCTGGACCGATAAAGGCTTGAGTCAGTTGTCTGGATCGATCCGGACGGAAGTTAAAGAAAATGACACCATCCCCTGACTCTACTGCACCTGGAGCCAGTCGAGTAGGGAGAATAAACTCGTCTGTGATGTTTTCATCATAAGACCTATTTAAGACCTCAACGGCTGACAGACCGATTCCTGCGCCATCTTGAGTCATGCAATTGTAAGCTTTTTCGAGCCGATCCCAACGTCGATCTCGATCCATGGCATAGTAGCGACCGCTAATAGTAGCAATTCGTCCTACACCGATTTTGTCAATATAATCCTGAATCGCTTGAATGAATTTTACGCCATCTGCGGGCTTAGTATCGCGACCATCGGTAATCGCGTGAATGCAAATGTCAGAAAATCCTTTAGATTTGGCGAAATCGAGCAATCCCAGGAGATGATCCAGATGAGAATGGACACCGCCATCAGAACACAAGCCCACTAAGTGTAGCTTACCGCCCTGACTCTGAAGCTCTTGGCAGAATTTCAGCAGTGCTATATTGTCGTGCAATGAGCCATCTTCAACCGCATCGGAGATCCGAACCAGTTCTTGTGGTACTATTCGCCCTGCGCCAATATTGAGGTGACCCACTTCTGAGTTACCCATTTGACCGTCTGGTAGCCCCACGTCTTTTCCGGAAGTCCGAATGGTTGTGCTAGGATACGCTGCCCAAAGGCTACCCATTATAGGGGTTTTCGCAACGGCGATCGCGTTTCCCTCTATACCTTCTCGGTAGCCCCAGCCGTCCAAAATGACTAGCACCACAGGAGATACAAGTGCTTGCGTCATATATCGCCCTTTGTTTCCACATCAGTTTCAACGCAATCATATCATTTTGCATATCTTCACCAAATCGTCTTCACAAAAAAATCCCAAC
>NZ_JAMZMM010000577.1 GCF_024178385.1 Limnofasciculus baicalensis BBK-W-15
CCAGTTAAAGCCGCACACTCTCACGATCTCCTCCCACCTCTACATGTCATCTTGATGCCAAATTACCTGGCAAATTATCCCAGGGACTACATAAAGCAGCTTGACGATTTTCCAACAGATTTTTCACTTCATTTGCAATAATTCTAATTAGATCAATATTGCAGCTCGCCAAAAACTCTTCAGAAGAAATTGCCCCTTGAAAAAAGGATTGCGCTCGTTCTCGTATTTTTTTTACATCATTAAATCCCACGAGGTTTACGATAAATGCAGTTAAGGGGGAAGTTTTCAAATCGTAACTAATATCATTGCTTCTTCCCACTTCCAGCAAAGCCAACACTTCTTTTTCCAAATAGTTTGTCGGTTGATGGGGATTAATCATACAAGGAAATGAATCTCCCATCCGACCTACCGAAACACCAGAATCAGGTAATTCTCCCATCATAATAGAGAGAGAAACATCGGAACCTAAGCGCAAGGAAAGGCTCTCAATAATCGCATTGGAAACCAGCTTGCTATCTAGATAAAGCCTTGCCACTTCGATATTCTTGCTGGCTTGATCGACCATTTTTTGGTAGGTTTCATCATCTGGTTCTCCTTGAAACTGTCGAAAAACCAATTCTGGCTTGAGAAAACTCATAAAGCCAGCCATCTTTTGAATGGCAATTCGGTAATCGCGAACGGTGTAAGAACCTGCTTTCTGGAGATTATGGTTGGTTTCTGGTAATAAACTCCAAGTATTGGCTAAGAAAACGGCAGAATTCCCATGGGCAAAACTATGGACATCTCGGTTTGAGACTCGCACAGCTCGCTTCACTGTTGCCATCATTTCTGCTTCCGCTAACTGTAAATCGAACTGCATACTAGTTAACTTCATCCGCTGGTATAAGAGTTCGCTAGGGCTTAAACCAGATTCTGATGTGGAGCGGAAGGGAATTGTTGCTTCAATACAAGCGGCAATTTGTAAAATTAGGGATGGACCCAAAAAAGATCCCAGCAGCTTCGCAGCAACTACCGCACTCAAGAACTCATTTTGCCCAGTTAGCGGATACAAGACTTGACCGGGAACAAAGTCAAACATGGCTGATACGATCTCAAAGTTTAAATCATCTGGTAACTCACTTTGATCGCGAATAAATAGTTGTCCCCTATCTTCTTCAATAAAGGGAGACAGGTAATAGGAGAGGTTGAAATTAACACTGCCATCAATTTGCACGTAGACGATATCGTGAAATAAAGCAGAGAGTACTTCCATCGCATCGGTAGAACCGCCTACTGCAAAAATATGTTCGGTTGAATGGAAATAGCGCCAAGGGCCAGTCATGGTTTTGACAATAATCTTGGCAATCTTAGATAGTTGAGGTGGCGGAACTTCAACTTTTAGATCATCTGTAGCCCAGATGAGCTTCTCGAGGCATTGGCGATAGTTCTCTTCAAAATCCATAAAGCTTCTCCAGGCTAGCTTGAACTAGTGAAACCATAATGTCAATTATCTCCAGTTTAAAAGCTGGTCGCCAAGAACTGATTAAGAATGCCAGGAAGTTGGCATCCTGCCCCGATTACAAGATGGGGGATTCTCAAAGGCTGAACTTAACTGACTTGGTGTAATACACTAGAATAATAGTAATACGCTTGACCGATGGGGAGTTTGATCCTGTATATAGCAACCGCCCTTGTCCTAACAAGGGGATGGCAGCCCCTTGTTAAAATTTGCTAGTTTAGAATGTCCTAACCGCTGTGGCGGTTGCTATAACTCTAGCCCCTACCCCCTAACCCTTAGCCCCTAGGGTTACGCTAGCCTGAACCAAAGTCAAGAGTGGGCCAGTTTGTTCCGTACCATTGACAGCAAGTTCGCTGTGACAGAGGAAAACCCGTTCGTTGACACGACCGAGTAAATCCCTTAAAATTCGTTGCAACCGCTCCTCATCTGCCTCAATTTTATCGGCTTCGGTCCAAGGTCGTCCGGACCAATCTTGGAGAAATAGCGTAGCGCCGAACAATGTCGCCGCGCCGCCACTCAACCAGAGAGGGGAACCGGCATCCAGCCAAAAATGCCAACGGTGACAACCTCGACGGGCGCGATATTGAAAGATTGTAGCTAGTGTCACCCCATTCTTTGCCCCTGTGGGTAAGCGACGGAGAGGGTAAGGATTTGCTGTAATCGTACCGCAACGCAATAGCTGAATGAATCGAGCAATGGTAGTTTGGGGAGGATCGTCTTTTCTCCTACCAATCCTAGAGTAATGAGCCATATTCTCCCCCACTCCTCCACCTTCCCCTCTTCCTACCTCTTGGGGAATTTGTCGCAACCTTCCATCCACTTCCCAGTAATGTTGAGCAGTTTCCATCAATTCTCGCAAAGCTGCTAACTGTTCGTAAGGTAAGTTACTACCATTCCACAAAAATTTCTGAATGGCGCGATCTAGAATAACAACGCAGGAGGGAATTAAGCGCTGTTGTTGTTGCTCTCGCTGTACCTCCACCCATTGTAATATTTCTGTATAAGCATTAGTCGCCCGATTTCCTAGTCTATCCCACCGGGGAAATGTTTCTACAGGTAGTAACCGGGGATGTTCCAGATCTGGAGCATAGCAGTAATCTGCTAATAAACAAGCCCTTACTGGAGCGATTTGGGGATGAGAGGGTTGGGTTTTGAGTCGGTCTCTT
>NZ_JAMZMM010000578.1 GCF_024178385.1 Limnofasciculus baicalensis BBK-W-15
GTTACGAATTATTAGGGCGAGTGGATGTAGAGGCTCAAGAATATACATTAGCAGGATTAACAACTGCGATCGCGCAATGGGCTAGAGGAATTACGCCAAATTTGTAACTAAACTTTATATATAGTAAGGTGCGTTATATAACGCACCCTACAAATAGCCTTCTTCTTTACTCTTCCTTCGTGTCTTAGTGTCTTTGTGGTTAAATAATTAGGTATTTTACTTATAATATAAAAGAACCTGAAAGCGGTAGCAGGAGCAATGAGCAAAAAGAAAAGCCCAATTAAAGAAACCGCTGCGATGAATAGCGAAGCCTATCTTTATCCTGTCGTAGAAATTATGGGTTACAAAGATGGACACTTATTTCCTTGGCATATTCCCAATAGTAACCCCTTCTCTTTGATCCGATTATCTGGCAATATGACAGAGGAGGAAATCGGTTTAGTCTTCGCTCAATTGGTAAATTACAACCATTTACCAAGCGGTGGCGATACTAAAGAGGTTTTGGATAGCATCATTAATTCTTCTCGGCTAATTTTACCGGGAGGTATTCAGGTTAGAGAAGTATCCGGTAAAGTTATTAGCCCTAGTTGCTGTTGTGGTTTAGAAGGCTGGCGGGAATGGCTGAGGTTTCTTCAAACAGGCACCTCCCCTTGGCTTGGGCACTCTCCAACAGCCTGGGTTGAAAGGGTGGATAATCTGGTGCGCGTCTATTCAAGTGAGGCAACCGGGGGATTCCATATAGACTTCGAGTACTATAAGTTTAAGGCTAAACTACGCCAAGTCCGGCAAGATTTGAGCGATTTCCTATTAATAATAGAAATATGGGCGGCTGGTTTGGAATTTCCTGAACCTCAGAAGCTATCAAGAAAGTTTGACGAATGTTTCTCTATCTCACATGATTTAAGTGACTTTTGACTTTCTGTATATAGTAGGGTGCGTTATATAACGCACCCTACAGATAGTCTAGCTGATACGATTAGCCATCAGCCATTATCTATTAAACGAACCCCTCAACCACAGGATGGAAGTAGAAAGCCAATCCCAAAACCGCATAAGCAGCTAGGAGTAAAATCCCCTCTAGCCAATTAGACTTACCATCAGAGCTAATAGAATTAGCAATTAAAACTGCTACAACCACAGCTACTAATTCAAAGGGATTAAAATTCAAATCCATTGGTTGCCCCATAAACCAACCAGCAATAACTAAAACTGGTGCTACAAACAGGGCAATTTGCATACTAGAACCCACAGCAACTGAAACAGAAAGATCCATTTTATTCTTCATTGCCACAGTTACCGCCGTTGCATGTTCAGCCGCATTACCAACAATTGGTAGTAAAATCACACCTGTAAATAGAGCCGTTAATCCTAACTGAGATGTAGCTTCTTCTAAAGTATCTACCAGTAATTCTGACTCCAACGCTACCAACAGAGTCACAACTAACAACACCCCAACCCACAAGAATATATTCGGTTTGTGTGAAGCTGCCTCAGTTTCTGTTTCTCCTTCTTCTTCATTTTCTGCCATCCCCACATCAAATAGATAGCTGTGAGTTTTCATCGAAAAAACAAGGGAAAGAACATAAACTATAATCAAGATCAAAGCAACCGCAACCGAAAGCCGCTGTAAAATACTTTCATCTATACCAGGAGTTGTCGCACTCATGGCAGTAGGCAACAGAATCGCAATCACGGCTAAATTCATCGCCGAAGCATTCACCCGCGCCACAACAGATTGAAACTCTTGCTCTTTGTAGCGCAATCCTCCTAAAAACATGGAAAATCCCATCACTAGGAGTAAGTTACCAATAATCGAGCCAGTAATTGTCGCTTTCACCACACTTACCAAGCCAGCATTAAGGGCAATCAGAGCAATAATTAATTCAGTGGCATTACCAAAGGTAGCATTGAGTAATCCGCCAATACTTGGACCAACAACGACAGCGATTTCTTCAGTGGCAGTGCCCATCCAAGCAGCGAGGGGCACAATAGCCAAGCAGGAGGTAACAAATACTACTGCAGATCCCCACTCCAAATAGTGTGCGGCAATGGAGACTGGGATAAACAGTAGCAGAAGTGACAGAATGTTATTTTTGTTCAGCATTAGGCTTGAGAATTCCTTCAACCATGAAACAGTAATTGTACTAGGGCAAGTTGCTGGTTAGCTTTTTAGGAGTACTAATCGCTAATCGCTAATGGTAGAGTTATTCAATTAATAATTAGCAATTAGCCTTTTAGCAATCTAAGGCGTTATCACCAGCAAATTGGGCGACTATCGAACTTGAGTGGCGTGACACCCCTGGGATTGTGGCAGAGAAAGTAGATTCGCAGTTGCGCTTGGACCCGATTGAGATTAGCGCCCCAACTAGAAACTAATCTTAATCCTTGGGCGGGATTTAGGTCATGGCTTTAGCCTAACTAGGAACTAATCTTAATGTCGGGTTTAGGTTTGGCATATTTCATCACACCAATCATCTCACACCAATCCTTTGACATCCAATATTCAGATATCAGCAACTTTGGAAACTACTGCAAGACAAGCGATACCGAAGGTAAGCTTCTCATGGCGCAATTTTCTTGCCGTAACCCCTTGACAGGTTGCATTTTTTTTGTTAAATTAAGAGAATGGAAATCCGTGCGCGTAAAAAAAACAGAAAA
>NZ_JAMZMM010000126.1 GCF_024178385.1 Limnofasciculus baicalensis BBK-W-15
GGGGGAGAGTTAAAACTCCCTACTCCCCATTCCCTACTCCTCATTCCCTACTCCTCATTCCCTACTCCCCATTTCCTAATTTCCAAGTTAAAATCGACAAAACGTTTTGGAAGTGAGATAGATTGAGTCCATATCGGGCAGGTGAATCCCTAATTATTGCCGATCCGTGGGTACGCGGATATAAATATCTAGAGGCGATGCAGCAACTAGCCTTAATACCCGACATGGTTGACGTGAGGGAGAATTCCAGCGTGGGCGATCGCATTTGTGGCTGGATTGGTAAGTATATTGATACTATCAATGCGGAACTTAGAGCTTGTTTAGAAGCCTGTCACGGCTGCTTTCATTCTGAATTGCGTCGTCCAATCCAAATTTGGGCAACCCCCTTATCCGAAGAATTTGGTATCGACGGCTTCTGTAATATTCTCCTCGATCCCACCGTCATATTAATTGATGTGGGACGAACCTCACCCGATGATTGGTTGAGCATAGTGGTGCATGAATACGCCCACGCTCACATAGGCTCACCAGGTCACGATATCAGATTTTTTGAAGTTCTTTCTCATTTGTGTTTGGGATTAGGATTGCCACCTCCAGTATGGCAACCGGATATAGAAGATTACTTGAAAAATTGGCCTTACTGTCCGTCAAGAGCCAATCCGCTATCCTTTTGGATGGGGTACGTTTGAGAATGTCGGAATGTCGGAATGTTGGACTCTGGCAAACTCCCCATCATTCCCCAACCCTAAAAATCTCTTCCGCAGTCAAATTCAACTCTGGAAAAGTTACCGATATAATCCGCTGATTCTCCCTAAACTCACTCACAATATACTCCCCATCAACTAATTGATATACTAAAATAACAGGTCGTTTTGGATTTCCAATATATAATTCAAAGCGACCATAGCCGTCTGGATACCAATCCAGAAATTCGTCCAGAGTCATTGTTTTTGAGATGGATTGGATCATGGGAGTTTCTCCTCAGTGAAGCTGATTTATTTTTGCGATCGTCTTTGATGGCACTAAAAAATTACTTAACTACAGCATTGGCTGGTGAACTTGGTTTATTAATAAAATAAATCGGTTGACTTTCATACCCGACCTGAGTTCGGAGTATGCGCGAAGCGCAGGCTACGCCAATGGAGTAGCCCTTTCAGGGCGGCTACGCCAAAGGAGTATGCGCGAAGCGCATACTCCTCCTCACACCGAACTCAGGTTACCCGCTATCCAGCTTAACCTCATAACGGGGAGAAGGCGAGTTGGGTTGAGGTGGCGCTCTACCCAACCTACATCTTCTCCACCATCCCATCCATCCCCGTCATCCATGCTCCCATCCCCCATTCCGAATTTTTTATAGACGGGTGCAAGATCTGTTATATAGTTAAAAATTAAGGTTTGTAAGATTTTCTAAGATTATGGAGATTTAAACATGGCCATTCCTTTGAAGAGCTATCCCCCGATTAGTCAGAATTATCGGGTAGCAGATTATGAAGTACCGGGCGAGGAACAACCAAAAATTTTTACAACAGAGAACGTCCTCTCTCCCGGAGATCTGGGTACTCTGATCGAAGCAGCATACCGTCAGATCTTCTTCCATGCCTTTAAGTGGGATCGGGAACCATTCCTCGAATCTCAAGTGCGCAACGGACAAATCACAGTCCGGGATTTCATTCGCGGATTGCTCTTGTCCAAAACCTTTAAGAACAGCTTCTACGACAAAAACAGCAACTATCGCTTTGTTGAACATTGCGTGCAAAGGGTGCTGGGACGCGATGTCCACGGCGAACAAGAAAAAATTGCTTGGTCAATCGTAGTCGCCACCAAGGGTATCAAAGGCTTTGTTGATGCTCTGCTCAACAGCGAAGAGTACCTGAGTGCTTTCGGCTTTGATACGGTTCCCTATCAACGTCGTCGGGTTCTCCATAGTCGGGTTCAAGGTGAAACACCCTTCAATATTAAATCTCCCCGCTACGATGCTTATCACCGTGGGATTCTGGGCTTCCCCCAAATCATTTGGCAGAACGAAGTGCGCACCTTCATTCCCCAAGACAAGCGAGCGAAGGCAGGAGATCCAAGTCAGTTTATGGATATGGCTGTGGCAATTTCACCCCAAGCCAATCCGGTTCCTCGCGTATCCGCCCAAAACATGGATTACGAAGCACTTGTCCCTCGTCGGGGTTAAGTTCGCCTGAGTACGGTTAGAAGTGTCATAAAAGCTGGGGGGAGAGGGGCTACGACCTCGATCCATTCCTCAGATTGATTGCCCGTCATCTCGCCTCCTGAATTGGGGGAGAGAGGACGGGCACTTGCGTTGGGAGAAATTCCACTAACATAATCTAGGTTAGTAGTGGGTACTTCAGTACCCTCAGCGCTAAAGCGCTCACTACTAGCTTTTGGATTGGCGATATTGTTACTAGTAGGTACTTCAGTACCCTGAGCGCTAAAGCGCTCACTACTAACTTTTGAGTTAGGATGCTGTAACCGGAGTCGCCATGCGTGGAGGGCTTGACCTGGAAGGTTTACGCCGATGTTACGACATGAGCTATAAACGGGATCGCCGACGATAGGATGTCCGATATAAGCAGAGTGGACGCGAATTTGGTGAGTTCGTCCCGTTTCCAGTTGGAAGTGGATTAGGGTATAGTTGCCTAAGCGTTCTTTCACCTGCCAATGAGTTACTGCTAATCGGCCGCCTTTTTCTACGGGTACGACTGCCATATTTTTTCGGTGAATGGGATGCCGCCCAATGGGTTCGTTAATTGTGCCGCTTTCTGTTGAGGGGTTACCATGGACAACGCCCAGATATTCACGTCGGGCGGTTTTGGCTTTAAGTTGGGCTTGGAGGTGTTGGTGGGCATGGTCGGTTTTCGCGATCGCGATCGCACCAGTGGTATCTTTATCTAAGCGGTGAACAATACCGGGACGCTGGACTCCGCCAATTCCAGTTAAGTTGGGACAATGGGCGAGAATAGCATTGACAAGAGTGCCACTTTGGTGTCCGGGTGCGGGATGGACTACTAAACCTGCGGGTTTATTGATAATTAGGATATCGTCATCTTCATAAAGGATATCTAGGGGAATGGCTTCGGGTTGTAAGTCTAGGGGTTTGGCTTCGGGGATGGAGAGGAAAATGCGATCCCCTGCTTGGACAATGACTTTTTTTGATGTGCAGACTTTTTCGTTAATTTGGACGTTACCTTCTTCAATCAGTTTCTGAAGACGGGAACGGGAGATATTGGGTAATTGGTGGGCGAGATAGCTATCTAGGCGTGATGGCGGCTTCTCTGTGGGAGATTCGCAGCTTTGTTCAACTTGTAGTATCGCATCGGTTGACATTGGGATAATTAGGTAGGGGTAAAAACGCACAATAAATTTGTAGGGGCTGGTTTAGATCGTAAGCTATACAATAGTTTCTGATTACCAAACCCGACCTCCATATATTACGTTTATTTTCACCTACATATAGATTATTTTTTAACGCAGAGGTGCGCAGAGGGAAGCACAGAGGTGCGCAGAGGTTTTATTTTACAATTGGTTGGGATTAATTCCTAGTTCTCGTAGTTTAGCTTCTAGGGTTTGGGAGCGGTGTCTTTCTTCCTGCAAAAGGCTTTCTGCTTCTTCTGCTCGTTGTCTTTCTTGTTCTTTTTCCTGGCGTTGTTGTTCTTTTTCCTGGCGTTGTTGTTCTAATTGTTGAGCTAATTCTACATAGTTGGTAAAAGGTTCTCCATCGGGGCGATAAATAACTAATTCACCTTCTAAAATTTCAAACCGTATCCCTAGACGGGGACTTACCCAACCTGCCATTTCTTCAATGGCTTCTAATTCATTACCACCACGTAAGCAACCTATTAATTCTCCTTCATCTGGATCGTATAAGTAGTATTCTTCTACGCCATAACGTTGGTAAAATCGATATTTATTGATCATCTCTTTGAGTCTATTACCGGGAGAGAGGATTTCAAATACCACTTGGGGAGCGATGTTATTTTCTCTCCATTGCTGATAAGAGCCTCGATCTCCTTTTTCTCTACCAAAGATAACCATAACATCGGGAGCAATTCGGGTTTTATTATCGCCTTCAATGGGATACCAGAGTAAGTTACCAGCGACAAAAATAGTGTTATCGTTGGCAAATAGTAGCTCTAAACCTAACTTAATGGCGACGATTAAGTCAAATTGTTTGGTATTATCTGCCATTGGCTCTCCGTCGCTGTCGGGGTAGATGATGTCTGGTTTGGCGGGAACTTGGAGTTGTGTAACCATTGCTGTAATTCCAAATCAGCTAGCGGCTTTATTTATTTTAGAGTATTCTTTCTCCTTTGACTTACAAATGTAAGTATCTGGTTATTTAAGTTGATTTGGATCTATTCCTAGTTCTCTTAGTTTGGCTTCTAAAAGTTGCGATCGCTGTTTTTCTTCTTCTAACATTACCTCAGCTGACTGCGCCCTCACTTCAGCTTCCTGCGCCCTTACTTCAGCTGACTGCGCCTTGGCTTGAGATTCCTGCGCCCTTACTTCAGCTTGTTCTCGTTGCTGTGCTAATTCCAAATATGTGAGAAATGGTTGACCATCTGGGCGATAAATCTCCAATCTTGCTTCAGGCAATTCAAATCTTACTCCCAATCTGGGACTAACCCAACCTTCTATTTGCTCTATTACTTCTAAGCTTGATTCACCACGCCGCCAACCTGTTAAGTCTAATAAATCAGGTTTATACAAATAATATTCTTCTACACCATGACGAGCGTAAAACTCAAATTTTCTTGCCATATTTGAGGGACGGTTTCCTGGTGACCAGATTTCAAATACTACTTGAGGTGGGATATTATCTTCCAGCCATTGTTGATAGGAACCTCGATATCCTTTCGGTCTCCCGAAAGCTATCATGACATCTGGCGCTTGGCGTAATAGGTTATTTCCTTCAACAGGATACCACAATAAGTCACCAGCGACAAAAACACTATTATTACTGGCAAACAATAGTTCTAAATTTTCTTTGATCCAGACAATTAGTTCAAATTGTTGAGTATTATCTGACATGGGTTCACCGTCGCTGTCGGGGTATATAACTTCTGGTTTGGGTAGAGATTGGAGTTGGGTGGCCATTGCTGGGATTCTCCGAGATGTATATAAATATAATATGTTATTGGCTGAGTAACTTGACTAATTCTTCTTTCTTTTTCTTGCTATATCCAGTTAGACAACGTTTTTGGCTCTCCGAGAGAGCCACCGCTTTAATCAGCTTTTGGAGTTATCATCGAACAGCCCACCCTGAAAAGAGCTGTATAGTTAGAGTAAAATATCCAGATTAAAAATCCCTCTAGCTTTCGACTAGAGGGAAAATAAGAATATCTTTTAATCAATTAGCCTACTGAAGTCAAATCGCGAGAATCATTCTTTTGACTAGCAGTTGATGAGGTAATGATTTCTTCAGTAACTGAGATAGGAAATGTGGCACTACCGCAGTATTGAGAATTATCAGCCAAAACTCGGAAAGTTGTTTTGAGACGATTTGCTTTGAATGCTACTCCTGCTGCGGTTAATCCTGCAAGGGTAGCCATTCCTGCACCTGCAATGACCATTTTTTTCAATTTCATTGTCTGGGATACTAGACTGGAGGTTTCCCCTGTGGCATTTTCAGAAATACTTTTCGATTTGAATGGACAAGGGAAGGCTTCAACCGGATTTACTACGGCTAGTAACACTGCGCCTGTTACTGTTGCTGTTGATAATAGAGCTACCACTGATATTTTTTGTGTCATCGGTATTTTTACTGATGTGGATTACTGGGAAAACAAACGGGTTGAAATTTTTTCTTTCACAGATATACCCAACAGTTTACAACTCCGATCCGATTCTGACATCCTTAATCTATAGAAAATTCTTATCTTTTTGATAAACCAGCTTTAATTCTCCCCTCACAGGCGGCTGGATATAGGGGTTTTTAGTTGGATGAAGCACAAAAAAGAAACCTGGTTTCTTTCCATCTCACTCAACTGAGAAGTGCGATAGACTGACACGGAGGTATTAATTATCTTTCTTCAGGAGTGCTGCAACTAAAACTACTGTGCCGCCAATTAAACCGAGAATTAGCCAAAGGCGAAAGTTTAAGCCCTTTTTTTGGGCAATAATTGCTGCGGTGACACCGATAAGGCAGTGCAATCCGAGCAATAAATACAGATTACCGGGTTCAATGGGGAAATTTAGCATTAATTGCGATCAAATTAGGGTTCTCTATGATGAGACTATTTTCATCTATTTAAGAGTAACATAACTTTCAATTACTGTCATTGAAAAATGATAAGATGGGAACCGATAACTGGACTACGAGCAATCAAATTTCCGGCTGAGTTAATTATTTCTAGTTTACTGAAATCTAAGTTTTTGGCTTGATTTAATATGGCATTGCCTAACTTATTTTGTTGAGATTCATTTAGTTCATACCAGGCATTACTGATAGTAACGACAAGAAAACTACCTCTAAAGTTTGCTTGGATGGATTGAATTAGTCCATTGGTATACTCATCGGTAATTTCAGTAAGTTGGTTTTGAATATTCGCAATTATTCTTTCTTCTGGTGTAAGTTCTACCGGAGCTGGTGCTACAGATTCCACAGGTAGGGTTTCGTCAACGGCTTCTGATGTTGTTTCTTCAGATTCGTCAACGGCTTCTGGTGTTGTTTCTTCAGATTCGTCAATGGCTTCTGATGTTGTTTTTTCGGGTTCAGGAATAGTTTCTGATGCTGTTTCTGCGGGTTCGGAAACTTCCACATTTTCTGACGTTTCTACTGCTGTAGCAGCTTCTTCCGGTGTTGTTTCTACGGATGTGGAAGATGTCACAGGTGCGGAAGTTTCTACGGGTTGGGAAACTTCTTCAGGTGTGGTTTCTTCAGGTGATTGTGAGGGAGTCTCAATACTTTCTGAAGGAACTTGTGTGACTATTTGGGTTGGTGTTTCGGCGGTTTTAGGTGCTAGTGCTACCTTGGATAAGATTAGAATAACTGCTATTCCTGCGATCGCGCTAGTTAAAACTAAATCCGATAGCTTTTCATGCCACTTTCTTGGTAACAGGGAACGGATTGTCGATAATATACTACGCCAAAACTTTCCCACCTTGGCTAATGTGGAAACTTTTTTTGGTTTCCTTGGCTTCTGCTTAACTTCGGCAACAGCTTCTGCTACTGTTGATTGTGGGGTTGAAGTATCGGAGACAGGGACTGCAACTCCTAATTCTGGTTCTGCTATGGTGGTATCTATGGTAGATTCTGCGATCGCTTCTGCGGATTTAGCTGTAGAATTTGATATCCTGACAGCTTCTCCCTCCAGTTTTTCTACAATCTTTTCCAATAACCAAATCGTACCTCGCAGAATTTTAATCGCCACAATTTTAAATAATCCTAATTTCTGCTTTTCAGTAGATTTAGCCGTAGGATAGGCATCCCCGCCTGTCAATGTAAGGGGTAATGAATCAGGGTTAGGAGGTGAGGGGATGGCTTCCTCGCCTGTCATGTCGCTGGTGGAGGCAACCTCGCTTTCCCCGTTATCGCTTGTTTCAGGTGTTGGGGGCGTTTGAGGCTCAATATTCTCTGATTCTGGCTGCTGTTGGTGTTGTGACATCTGAATCTTCTTACCCGACAGGACTAATCTATCATCAAAGAGGTGAGAAGTTAGATTTAAGGGGTTAGAGGGGTAAAAAGTTTGCGGGAATATTCCAGCTATCACCTCTCACCTCTTCGCTTTCACCTCACACCTATTTTTCTAAAGGAGATAACGATGAGTCTAACACGCCGTCAATTTATCGTTTTAAGTACTGTCAGCAGCTTAGGTTTAATTGGAGTTGTTACCAAGCTATTCCTCAGTCAGACTGCCCAAAGTAGCGATATCAATCAGAGTAATACTAACACTATTAGCTTAGAACCAATTGAGCCACCAACAACTCCGCTACTGCTACGATTTGTTTCTGTTGCCGATACGGGTACGGGTGCTAAAGGACAATATGCAGTAGCAGATGCGATGACTCGCTATCATCAAGCAAATCCCTACAATTTAGTTGTCCTTGCTGGTGATAATATCTATACTAATGGGGAATTTGAAAAGATTGAAGCGGTATTTGAGAAGCCCTATCAAACATTACTCCAAAAAGGTGTGAAGTTTCATGCTTGCTTAGGTAATCATGATATTCGTACAGATAATGGCGATGAACAAGTTCGTTATCCGGGATTCAATATGCTGGGGAGATACTATACCTTCCGTGAAGGGGATGTACAGTTTTTTGCCCTGGATACAAATAGTAATGCTGATTGGAAAAATCAGTTGCCTTGGCTAGAAAAAGAACTAGATAGTAGCAATGCGCCATGGAAGATAGTATTTGGACATCATCAAATTTATTCTTCTGGTCACTATGGTTTGAATGAACCATTTATTAAAACATTATCTCCTATTTTCCAAAAGCATGGCGTACAACTATATATTAATGGTCACGAGCATCATTATGAACGGAGTAAATCGATTAATGGGACAACTTATTTAATTTGTGGAGGTGGTGCGGGAACTCGCCCAGTAGGACATTCGGAATCGTCGGCTTATGCTGCTGAAAGATTGAGTTTTGCTGCCTATGAGGTGTATCGCGATCGTATAATTGTAAGTGGTATTGGTACGGATGGGGATGTTTTTGATCGAGGGGTTATTTTATTGAAGGTTTAGGGAATGAGAAATGGGGAATGGGGAGTTTTATTTATCGGTTAAATATTCCGGGGGATTAATTGAAAAATATGAGAGTTAAGCGAATACAAATGTCCTCATTTCGAGGAATCGGCGATCTAACTTTGGATTTCCATGAAACTGAGCCTACTATTTTGATTGGTATTAATGGAGTGGGTAAATCGAGTATTCTTGATTGTCTGGCGATACTTTTATCTGGATTTATATCTAGAATCAAATACAATCCTAAATCTAGATCTGTCTTTGTGAAAATGGCAAAATATAACTCGTTCCCAGCAAGTGAAAAAGAAACAGATTTAGCCAAGGGACGTTCCTTTAAGAAAGAAGACATCACGAATGAACACCATAAAACCAGTTGCAATCTTTTGATTTCAATCCCAGGAACAGAAGATTTGGCTTTGCATCTCAATAAAGATAGACAAGGCAAGAGTGAAAATACCAATAATAACAATGACAAATTAGACATGGTTGCTAAAGATATTCGAGAACAGTGGAAAACCAGCAATGAATTTAATATTCCCCTAGCCGTCTACTATCCAGTCAATCGCGCTGTTTTTGATATTGATTTAGAAATTAAAGACAACTCTATTTATAAGCAAGTAGACGCTTATGAACAAGCGCTTGATGGAGTACGAATAAGCTTTGATAGCTTCTTTAAATGGTTTAGACTTATAGAAGACTTAGAAAACGAAAAAATGCGAGACAACCATGATTATAGAAACCGACAGATAGAAGCAGTGAGACAAGCTATTTATTCAATTATTACAGAGTTTTCCAACTTAAGAGTTCGTCGTTCACCCTTGCGAATGACGGTGAAAAAACAAGACGAGGAACTAATTGTCAATCAATTATCCGATGGTGAAAAATGCTTGCTAGCAATGGTAGGAGATTTGGCGAGAAGGTTAGCAATAGCCAATCCAGGTTTAGCCAATCCACTGGAAGGTAGTGGTGTGGTGATGATTGATGAAATTGAACTACATTTACATCCTAAATGGCAACGTGAAATTATCCCTGCACTGAAACGAACATTTCCCAATTGCCAGTTTATTATTACTACCCATTCGCCACAGATAATTAGTCAAGTAAAACCGGATAGTATTTACATTCTGGAGAAGACAAATAATGGTATTATTGCTATGCGTCCAGAAAGTTCTTATGGGAGAGATAGTAATCGTATTTTAGAAGATTTAATGGATACTTCGGAACGCCCACAGGAAATTAAAGAACGTCTCCAAGAGTTATTTAGGGTAATTGCTAGAGGAGATTTGGAAAAGGCTAAACAACTACAACAAGAAATTGCGGCGGAAATTGGAGCAGATGAACCTGAGTTAGCTGGTGCTAGTGTATCTATCAGACGACGGGAGATTTTAGGTAGGTGAAATATATTAAAAAAAGTGAAGAGCCGGAAAGTTTTAAGGCTTGGAAAGCACTTGCTAAAACTACTCCAAACTGGAGCTACAGTTACCTACAAAATCCTGAAAAAAGGGAATTACATGACGCATTACTAAAAGAACAAGGCTATATCTGTTGCTATTGTGGAATGCGTATATCAAGAGAAAATAGTCATATTGAACATCTCAACCCCCAAAGTAATACAGAGCCAGAGCTATCTGTAGAGTACACTAATTTACTGGCATCCTGTCAAAGACAACTGGAACCCAAAAAACCAATCCATTGTGGCATAGCTAAGGATGATTGGTATGATGAAAATCTTATGGTTTCGCCATTGGAGGCAAACTGTAGAGATTTCTTTATTTACACCGATGATGGACAAATTATGGAAACAGATGAAGCAGATAAAAAAGCCGCTGCTGCAACCACTATTGATAAGCTTCGTCTCAATATTAAAAAGTTAAAGGATATGCGCGAAGCCGTAATAAAAAACTTGTTCGCAGATCTCAATATAGACGAATTGACAAAGGAGGAGAAACAAAAACTGCTGGAAGGATTTGCCCAGCCTGATGCTAATGGGCAATACCAAGAGTTTTATGGTGCGATCGCGTATATTCTCAATCAGTATCTTTAAAACTAAATTATGGTAGCACGATCGGGACTTACGCAGCCACATTACCTCATAACAGCGATTCCCGTTGTCAAACCTGATGTCGGGATGTAGGGGTGAAGCATTTGCGCCCGAATTTATTGGGTAAACCTGACGATTCATACGCAAATGCTTCACCCTGTCGCTGTGAGACATGGCGAAGCATTTCAATATAGCAATTCTCAATCATTCGCCAAGAGAATCTAAACGCTAACCCTTGTAGAGCGCGCATCTTGCCCGCTTCTTGTTTTTAGCTATGAGCCATTAGCCAGTAAAGTTTACTGTTTCATACAATTAACCCTACTCTCAATCTCATTTTGGATGGATTTAGAAATATTCGATAAAAAATCGTACCCTGTCAAATCTTCCACAACATCGACTGAAACGCAGTAATCTTGCCAACTAGTATGACTAACGCTATCTGAATTGGGCATTAATACTGCTATCACCTGAGAATTGGTGGTGATTTCATCAATATCAAAATCAGGATTATCTACCACCACCACCACTTTCCAAGTATCTTCAGGTACAGATACCTTACCATCACCAATCCTTTCCTTTTCTCCACTACCGCCAGCAATAATGTAGAGTGATTTGCCCGCTGCTACCAAATCTCGCGAATAGTCTTCCAACTCCCGCCAGACTTCCCGATTATTGGCTGGCGCTTGGGGAATCATGTTAGTCATCAAGAAAGTAGCACTATTATCTGAAATACTCAGAGTGCGATCGCCTGCCGGGGTCAAATGTCCCTTATCATAATTAGTATCTGCATAATCGCTGGGTTTGACATGATACCACCTTGGAGGGAGTGCATTATTAGCGCGAAAGTCGTTTTGTCGCTCCACACTGCCCAACCAGCTTTGATTTAACTGCCAACTTACCCAATTGGGAATACCTTTATCTCGGTTATATGATAGGGCGTATTCCTCCTGTTGAATTAGGTAATTATTAGGCTGATGGATATCTGATTTGGCGGCGCTAGGATTGCCAAGTAACAGATGCTCATCCCCCGCTGGAGATACAATTGGAGTAGCTTCCACCTCAGAGCGACTGGGCAAGTTATCGCAAGCCCTGCCGTCGGGAGGGTTGCCATCTAAGTGGTGAGCATCGCGAGACTCCAAATTGAAAACTGCTTGTGCGTCTTCTTGATACTGGAAATCTGCACAATCGCAATCGGTTTTGATACAAGTGGGTAGGCTACCCCCATGGGAGCATCCCGATTTGGAAGAAATGCAGTTTGTATTCTTGCTCCCCCCTTTGACTTGGGGGGCTGGGGGGGTAAAAAATTTGTCAAAAAACGAGTATCTTTGCCAAAGTGGGATGCTCCCACCCCCATCCTCTGTCAAAACTTGTGGAGAATTGATTGGGGCAGCGATTGCTGGGATTTGGCTGAGGGCAAAAATAGTGGTGAGACTCAATATCACCCCCGCTGCCAAAGCCAAAATGCTTTTAATAGATAGCACCTTTCGAGGCTTGGAAAAAATTATCATGGATTTTATTATCATCTAAACTATCTTGGGGGAGATAATATACATTAACGTCTATTAGTCAGGAATTACGCAACGACACCACATAGAGTAGTCATGGTGCGTTAGCAAAGCGTAACACACCTACAAATAGATGCTTTGCGTAACCCCTATAAGTGTTAGTTGTCTCTAAATGCACAAGAAAACCCAGTTAATGAAGAAAGTTATCGCTAGTACCCTATTATTTTTAGCTCTCATCCCTCCAGGGCAAAAAATCGCTCAAGCTGATGAAAACCAGTCTACTTTTCTGCTTAGGCTCGATTGTGCGGATGCGGGAATCGGTAATTGGGGGTATCGCAATGAAAATATTGCGGTTGGTAAAGCTGTTTATCCATCAAGATTCTATATGGGAGCAGGAGATAGTTCTGTATCCCTAACTTGCAGATTACAACCTAACGATCGGGAAGTCAACTTTCAAAATCTACAATTAGCATTTGGAATGGAAGATAACGAGCGCGTCAGCCCTAATGTTAATGTCAATATTTATTTAGATGGGATACTGGTGACATCTCGAAGTGTTTTCTCAGGGAAAGCTGACTCAATATCCATTGATGTCACAAACGTCCAAAACCTTTCCATAGAAACAAAGTGTTCGAGCCAATTCCAGTATTGCGATCGCGTTTATTTCTGGGATGCTACATTAGGTATTATTCCTTAGTTATTGGTTATTGGTTATTATTCCTTAGTTATTGGTTATTGGTTATTCGTTATCATCCCCCATTTATCAGACAGAGATCTTTGCTTCCTTTGCATTAAAAAAAGATCCAACTAAAATATAAATAAATTCAATATAACCAACAACTAATAACAAACAACCAACAACGAGCAACAAATGACAAACAACAAACAACTAAGTATAGCACCGATGATGGATCGTACCGATCGCCATTTTCGGTATTTTATGCGGCAAATTACCCGTCGGACTTTATTATACACCGAGATGGTAACCAGTCCAGCTATTATACATGGAAGAACCGAACATTTACTGGGCTTTTCACCTGAAGAAAAGCCTCTAGTGCTGCAAGTGGGAGGAGATAGCCCAAAGGAATTAGCAGAATGTGCCAGAATTGCTGAAAATATGGGGTATGACGAGATTAATCTGAATGTGGGTTGCCCTAGCAGTCGAGTGCAAGATGGTAATTTTGGGGCATGTTTGATGGCAACGCCGGAGAAAGTAGCAAATTGTGTAAAAGCGATGATAGATGCTGTGACTATTCCGGTTACGGTTAAGCACAGAATTGGTATTGATGACTTAGATAGTTACGAGGATATGGCAAACTTTGTCCGGATTATTTCTGAAGCTGGATGTCGCCATTTTTCTGTACACGCCCGTAAGGCTTGGTTGCAGGGATTAAGTCCCAAGGAAAATCGCACCGTACCACCTTTACGATACCATGATGTTCATCGGTTAAAGGCAGAATTCCCTCATTTATTTATAGAGATTAATGGAGGCTTGATTAATCTCGCACAAGTGAAAGAGCAACTACAGTTTGTCGATGCCGTCATGATTGGGCGTGCCGCTTACGATAATCCTTATTTATTTGCCACAGCGGATAGAGAGATATATGGGGAAAAAGAAATACCTCCAACTCGCCATCAGGTAGCAGAAGCAATGTTACCTTATATTGATTTTTGGGTAGGAAAGGGTTTAAAGTTGAATAAAATTACCCGACATATCCTGCAATTGTTTGCTGGGCAACTAGGTAGTAGGCTTTGGAAACAATATCTTACCGATAATTCTCATAAACTTGGTGCGGGTGCGGAAGTAGTTAGGGATGCTTTGGAGAAAGTACCTCAATCTTCGATAATTTTAGCTGTTTAGTGTTATCTATCAAGCTCAGTTATTTGATATTTTGGTGCAATTTATCCATCCAAGCTTTTGTCCCAAATACCCCGGCTAACAAGCCAGATACACTAAAGTCTGCATCCAGTTTTTCCCAGTGTAGTCCATCCCCTGAAGGTGTCACCTCTACCTCCGCTAAATCATCCGGAGATTCTCCTGATAACCCTTGGGCAATGTTAGTTGGAAAACTGTAAATTGCACCACTCTTGAGATGAATTATAATTCGATCATTTTCTCGATCATAATATGCTGAATTAGCTCTGGATTGGGTGGCATTGGCGATTGCCGCCGCCTCCCTTGCTTGCTCAATTTTGCTTTTTATTGTTGCTTTATCTAGCGCTGGATTAACCATGAAATTCTCTCCACTTTTGCAATAATTCTGCCTGATGAGTAGTTACTATCTCCAGGGCTTTACTCACTTCCTTGTCACTAAGTTTATTAACCTCAATTATATTAGGTGTTTCCGTATCGCCGCCTAGACTAATCCTCACTTGTCCATTGCCCTTAAAAACGTGAACGTGAGGTGGTAAGTGATCGTTGAAGTAGATACGGACAGCAAAACCGTCTTTTCTCAGTACAGTTGGCATAATCTTACATATTTTACCATATTACTCCACCTTAAAATCATACAATAATTAAACCATCGGTGGTACAGTCAACCCTTGAATTTCTCTCATCTCTTCCTCCTCTGTCAATCCCTTACTTTGAACTAAAACCCCAAATCCTCCCAATCCCATGGGGTCGATTAATTGATGTAAAACATCTCGCCGTCGCATAATATTTAGTATATCTTTCCCTTTAGCAATTCGGTTACCGGAATTAGCAGAAAGAGCAGAAATGCGATCCCCTAAACCCAAAGCCATCAAAAATAATCCCTGCTTAGTAAACCCCACCTGCCGCAAACCGCACAATTCTCCTTGTCGTTCCAATGCCGTAAAATTAACATGAGCCGTAATATCTTGTTCTCCTATATATATATAAGGATTGTTATGATGTTGGTGGCGATAATAACATTGTAAGGTTCCCTGGTTACGAGCTGGCAAATAATAACGTTGGGCTGGATAACCATAATCGATAGTTAGCAGAAATCCCCGTTTCAGTTTACTAGCAACCGTATTTAACCAATCCAAAGCTGCCAGATTTACTTCACTACGATAACCATCAAGATAAGCACCGGAAAATAAGTTAATTCCTAGTAAATCGAAATACTCATTAAGTCGTGGAGTGGAAGGAATATCTGTAACTTCAACAAACTTAATTCCATCCTCTTTCCCCCACTCCCCAATCCCTTCAAAGGTGACATAAATTTCTTTTAGGTTTCCCCCTTCAATGATAAATTGATGTACAGGGAAAGCATCGACTAATTCATTAGAGAAACAACAGCCTGTAATAGAATTTTCGGCTATTTCTTCAAAAGAACACCACCGCACAGGTATCCCACCAACATCAATTTTATTTAATTCCCCCTGACTAATAAAAGAAATATCTTGTTCTTGCCCCCTCCCCTTTATAA
>NZ_JAMZMM010000579.1 GCF_024178385.1 Limnofasciculus baicalensis BBK-W-15
TGCCTTTCATCCCCGGACTCAAGTCACGGGGTTTTCAGGCTATTTTCTTATAAAAAATCATCTCTTTCCGAGAAAATAAATACTCTCTCATCAGCTACTGTTTCAGCTCGATAACAATTTTTAAATCTTGGTTTTTTTAACATAAAACATCATAATGATATCGATCGTTGCAAAATGTGCTGTTTAATGGCCGTCTTTCCCTGTAACAGGGGATACATTTAACCTGCCAATGTCAGAAAGGTTTTGAGTTTGCAGTTAAGAGCTATAAAGTTGAAAGGATGGCTTTGATCTACCCTTACCTCTCAAATTGATCCCATGTCTTATCCCTTATACGTCGCCTTTATCTGGCATCAGCATCAACCCCTCTATAAAAGCCGCAACAGCGATATGTCGAAGCTGGGGCAATACCGCCTCCCCTGGGTACGGCTCCATGGTACAAAAGATTATCTAGATTTAGTCCTCCTGCTAGAACGGTATCCCAAACTCCATCAAACTGTAAACTTGGTTCCCTCTCTAATTTTGCAACTAGAGGATTACAGCGCTGGCACAGCCTTCGATCCCTATCTTACCCTCGCCCTTACCCCCACAGAACAACTTAATACTGAACACCAGCGCTTTATTATCGAGCATTTTTTTGATGCCAATCACCATACTCTCATCGATCCTCATCCCCGTTACCGGGAACTTTATGAGATACGACGGGAAAAGGGCAAGACTTGGTGCTTGGAAAATTGGACTATTCAGGATTACAGCGACTTACTAGCATGGCATAACTTAGCCTGGTTCGATCCAATGTTTTGGGATGACCCAGAAATCGCTACCTGGTTGAAACAGGGACGTAATTTTACTTTAAGCGATCGCCAACGCATTTTTACCAAACAGAAACAAATTCTCAGTCGCATTATCCCCCAACACCGGAAAATGCAAGATGCAGGTCAGCTCGAAGTCACCACAACACCCTATACTCACCCCATTTTACCCCTACTTGCGGATACAAATGCAGGTCGTGTTGCTGTGCCTAATATGGTATTACCTCAATATCGCTTTCAATGGGAAGAAGATATTCCCCGCCACCTGAAAAAATCATGGGATTTATATGAACATCGCTTTGGTAGAAAACCTCGCGGATTATGGCCTTCTGAACAATCAGTTAGTCCGATAATTTTACCATATATTGCTCAACAAGGATTCAAGTGGATTTGCTCAGATGAGGCAGTATTAGGGTGGACACTTCAGCACTTTTTCCACAGAGATGAAGTGGGCAATATTTCTGAACCAGAATGGCTTTATCAGCCCTATCGTTTAGAAACACCCCATGGCGATTTAGCAATTGTATTTCGCGATCATCGTTTATCAGATTTAATTGGATTTACTTATAGTGCCATGCCGCCAGAAAAAGCTGTTGCGGATTTAGTGGGACATTTAGACGCGATCGCACGTAACCTCAAACATCGTCAAAAAGGTGGAGGCACGGCACTAGACAAACCTTGGCTGGTTAATATTTCGCTAGATGGCGAAAATTGTTGGGAATTTTACGAACGAGATGGCTTACCTTTCTTAGAATTACTCTATCAAACCCTCAGCGATCGTCCAGATATTAAACTAGTTACTGTATCTGAGTTTATCGAACATTTCCCCCCCACAGAAACATTACCAGCAGAAAGACTTCATAGTGGCTCCTGGGTAGATGGTAGTTTCACTACTTGGATTGGCGATCCGGCTAAAAATCGCGCCTGGGATTTATTAGCAGAAGCACGGCAAATGTTAGCTAATCATCCAGAAGCAACAGAAGAAAATAATCCCGAAGTTTGGGAAGCGCTTTATGCTGCGGAAGGCTCTGATTGGTTTTGGTGGTTTGGTGAGGGACATTCTTCTAACCAAGATGCTATTTTCGATCGGTTATTTAGAGAACATCTCGCGGCAATTTATCAAGCATTAAATGAACCAATTCCTCCTAGTATTAAACAACCTGTAGAACAACATCAACCAAGGGGCGAACACCAACCGGAAAGCTTTATTCATCCAGTGATTAATGGTATCGGTGATGAACAAGATTGGGATAAAGCCGGAAGAATTGAACTCGGTGGCGCACGGGGGACAATGCACCAAAGCAGTCCAATTCAGCGGTTATGGTATGGTGTGGATCACCTGAATTTTTACCTGCGGTTAGATTTTCAATCTGGGGTACAAATTGGCAAGGATATTCCAGGTGAATTACATTTATTATTGTTTTATCCTAATCGCTTGGTTCACAACAGTCAAGCACCTTTGGCAGAAGTCCCCGATATTGCACCACTCAATTATTTATTTCACCATCAGTTAGTAATTAATTTACCCACTCAATCTTTTTGGTTTCAGGAGGCAGTAGAAAATTATCAGTGGCATCCTAAAGTTAGTCGCGCTCAAATTGCCATCGATCAATGTTTGGAGTTAGCTGTACCTTGGGCAGATTTACAGATTGAACCTGATTCTCAGCTACGATTAGTGTTAGTTTTGGCGGATAATGGTATTTTCAAGACTCACTTATCAGAAAATCAGATGGTGGCGTTACAGGCACCATAGGGAGGATGTTTTCAAACTTTGAGAGGGCGTTAGTTTGGGAGCATCCCACTTTGGCAAAGATACTCATTTTTTGCCCCCCTTTTCACCCC
>NZ_JAMZMM010000580.1 GCF_024178385.1 Limnofasciculus baicalensis BBK-W-15
TTCCTGTTTCTAAGTCTCCATAGCCAAATTCCCCTGTACCAGAATTGAGCAACCATATTTTACAAATCAATCCCGAAATCTGGCAAGTGGGTTTTGATGAAGTTTTGATAAAGTTTTGGTAAAGTTTTGGTAAAGTTTTGGTCAAACTCATACAGAGATAGCGATAGACATCAACTACCCACACTTCCAACCAGAAAAGGAGTATTCCGCTCGTAATAATTAGAGGACTTAGGTCAAAACTCTATCTGTAGGGTGCGTTACCAGAGCATAACCGACTAGCAACGCTATTAGTAGCGTTGCGACCTAAGTCCTCACCTAAAATCAGACTAGATTATTTCCGTCCAATTTCAGAAAATTCTTCACAATTGCCAAAATCCGTTCCGCCGCATGTCCATCCCCAAAAGGATTAATTGCTGTTGCCATTTCCTGATACACCCTCCCATCGCTCAATAACTGACTAGCGGTGGTAAAAATGGTCTGAGGATTAGTCCCCACTAACTTAGCCGTACCTGCTTCAACAGCTTCAGGGCGCTCAGTAGTTTCTCGCAAAACCAATACAGGCTTCCCTAAACTAGGCGCTTCTTCTTGCAATCCGCCAGAATCAGTAAGTAAGAGATAACAACGCGCGATCGCACCGACCAATTCCGAGTAATCTAAAGGTTCAGTGAGAAACACTCTCGGATGATTTCCCAACAACGCTTGCAAGGGTTCCCTGACTGTCGGATTGCGATGGAGAGGTAAGAGTAAAGCAGTATCAGGAAAAGTATCTAATATTTGTAGAAATCCCTTAGCGATATTTGACAAAGGTTCCCCCCAGTTTTCCCGACGATGAACCGTAGCTAACATGATACGATATTTATCCCAATCTAAACCCTTAACCTCACATTTTGGTTTCTGCTGTGCCACTGCAAGCAAAGCATCAATCACCGTATTCCCAGTATGGTGAATTTCGCCAACAATTCCAGAACGTTTCAAATTCTCCACAGACTTAGTAGTCGGAGCAAAATTTAACCTAGCGAGTTGGGAAATCATCCGCCGATTTGCTTCCTCCGGGTAAGGATTAAACATATCATCGGTACGCAATCCTGCTTCCACATGACCAACGGGAATTTTCTGGTAAAATGCGGCTAAAGTAGCCGAAAAAGCTGTAGTTGTATCTCCCTGCACTAGAATCAACTCAGGTTTGATTTCCTGAAATAGACTCTCTAACCCCGCCAAACTCCGACAAGTAATATCCGTCAGAGTTTGCTTGGCTTGCATAATTTCCAAATTGCGGTTAGGAGTCAGTTCAAATAGCCGCATCACCTGATCCACCATCTCGAGGTGCTGCCCTGTTAAAATGACATGGGTGTCAAAGATACCACAACGCTGGAATTGCTGAATCACGGGTGCAAGTTTAATAGCTTCTGGGCGGGTTCCCAGCGTAATGCAAATCGGCGGTGCGGATTGCGTCATAAAAACTTATAAATTCGTAATGAAGACCGTTTCTATTTTGGCAAGGATTTGCTCTTACAGCAGATTACAGGTCGATCGAATACACCTCAGTTTGTAGGGTGGGCACTCCCCTTTAGAACTTGAAAAGCTGATATATTACCTTAGTGGGGAGTGCCCACCCTACCGTTATTGAAACTCAGAAACCCGGTTTCTTTGAGAAACCGGGTTTCTCTCCACCTCACATACCTGAAAATTGCAAGTATTTGTCCAGCCGCATCAAAATCTGTGGCAAGCAAAATTAGTCATGAAAAAGCCCGGTATTAACCGGGCTACACTACCGTGTCTTTGGCAACTGACAAAAATCATAATCACTTGACAAATTCCTTTTTTAATGCTGTAACTCCTTACTACTCTGGAAGACCGCAGGTAAGTGGGCAAGCTGCATAAATAGGAGTCTGGAGAGGATCGGGTTCACCATGGAGCCAGTTTAACCAACTGACTTCTCTTGGATTAACTCCTTTAACGGTGAGTGCGGCGGCACCGAATAGTACTAGGAAAACATTAGCTCCAATCAAGCAACCTGCCACGAGCAAAACAGCACTCATTGGCAATATTGATTGTAACGCGATCGCCATAATTGCACCGATAGTCGCCATCAACACGACCAAGGGAAATCCCACTACCAGTAAGGAAACAGTCAATGTAAACGTCCAAATCGAGAATATTCTGAGTGTTGCTAAATAGGAGGTATTGATCCAAGTCTCGCGTGTCGTCATTTCCATGGTTATTAGTCCTGTAGTTATTAAAAAAAAGAAAGACTTACCGAAAAGTCCTTAATTGATCCTTTGGGATCGTTGCTGTTGAAAACCAGTATAGTGAAACTCTCAGATGAGATGAGCTACCTGTAATAAAAATTTACATTCGCCGAGGAACATTTATGTATCGAAATCGTTACGAAGCGGACATAGGAAGTCAAAAGTGACCAGGATTTTCAAAATGCTCAGGATCGAGAGGATAATCCTGTAAACCCTTGTCCTTCTTGCCTCTTGATTTATATCGTCTTTCTATTATTTGCCCAAACGATCGGATGAATTAGACCTATATCATCCAGAATGAACTGCTTTGAGATAAGGATAAGCTCAATTGTCTTAACATTTCTTATAATTTAGTGAGATTGTTCTCATAATTTCAGGACTTACGCACCCT
>NZ_JAMZMM010000127.1 GCF_024178385.1 Limnofasciculus baicalensis BBK-W-15
CTTCTAGGGCAGAGTAAAGAATTGAGGAGTCCCCCCCGCCCCCTACTCCCTAGTTGTCGCCTGTGCGACTGAAACTCCTAAATGCTTGACAGCGATCGCACTTCCTGCCCATAATGGTAATTTGTGTAAACTTTAGCGCTTTAAATAAACCTTTGGCTAACGTTATTGTAATCGGTGCCCAGTGGGGCGATGAAGGAAAAGGTAAAATCACAGATTTGCTGAGTAAGTCCGCAGATGTCGTCGTCCGCTATCAGGGAGGTGTCAATGCTGGACATACTGTTGTGGTTGATGGTCAAACATTTAAGCTCCATTTGATTCCTTCTGGAATTTTATATCCTGATACGGAGTGTATTATTGGTTCTGGCACGGTAATTGACCCCGGTGTCTTAATTAATGAACTGGATCAACTAGAAGCGTTGGGCATTTCTACGAAAAATCTGTTGATTTCAGAAACCGCCCATGTGACGATGCCCTATCATAGGTTAATTGATCGGGCATCGGAAGAACGGAGAGGAAATCACAAAATCGGTACGACAGGTAGAGGTATCGGGCCTACATATTCTGATAAATCCGAACGGATTGGGATTAGGATGGTGGACTTGATGCACCCAGATGTCCTGAAAAAACAGCTCAATTGGACGATTAAATATAAGAATGTAATTCTCGAAAAACTATATAATTTAGAACCGTTAGATCCAGCTCCTGTAATTGAACAATATCAGGAGTATGCCGAACGGTTACGCCCTCATGTGGTAGATTGCTCATTAAAAATTTACAATGCTATTGAGCAGAAACGCAATATTTTATTTGAAGGCGCTCAAGGGACTTTGTTAGATTTAGATCACGGTACTTATCCTTACGTGACTTCATCTAATCCAGTAGCTGGTGGGGCTTGTGTCGGGACAGGAATAGGGCCGACAATGATCGATCGCGTGATTGGTGTGGCAAAAGCTTATACTACTCGCGTAGGTGAAGGTCCATTCCCCACCGAATTACATGGGGATATGGGACAATTATTGTGCGATCGCGGTGCTGAATTCGGCACGACAACAGGAAGACAGCGGCGCTGCGGTTGGTTTGATGCGGTAATTGGACGCTATGCGGTGCGGATTAATGGGATGGACTGTTTGGCAATTACTAAACTGGATGTTCTCGATACTTTAGCAGAAATTCAAGTCTGTGTCGCCTACGAAATTGATGGTGAAAGATGCGAGAATTTCCCTAGCAATGCCCGTCGTTTTGCTAGATGTCAACCTATTTACAAAACTTTACCAGGTTGGCAAAAATCTACTGAAGATTGTCGCACTTTAGAACATTTACCTAAAGAAGCGCTAGATTATCTCAAGTTTCTGGCAGAATTAATGAAGGTTCCCATCGCTTTAGTTTCATTGGGTGCAAGTCGCGATCAGACTATTATAGTCGAAGATCCGATTCATGGTCCTAAACGGGCACTTTTGGATGCTAATGGTGTTCCGGTATCATCTGGAGTTTGAAGGGGGGTGAAGACAATTGGCTAGAGCCAATTGTTTAACTTTGAGGTGAAGACAATTGGCTCTAGCCAATTGTTTGACCGAGAATAGGGTGTGGGGTGTGCGGTGTGGGTTTTTTGGAAAAAAGGCAGTCCCACACCTACAAGGTACAAGCCCCTGATTTTAATTATGGGGTTCCCTACACCCTACACCCTACACCCTACACCCCTTTCATTTGGCTCCCCCGATAATTTTCTCACCGCTCTGGCGGTTGCTACAACCAATTCCCTACCAAAATAAAAGCAGCCCAGTAATAAGGATGAGCAAATTTCTTTTGCTGTAAAATAGATAATTGTGCCTGTCGCAGTGATTCCGCTTTTGTATCTTGAGTGCCAGTTAACTCTTGATAAAATTTACTCATCAATAAGCTAGTAGCTCGATCGCTGACAAACCACAGAGAAGCTAAGGTACTTCTTGCACCTGCTCTCACCGCCACTCCTGCTAACCCTAACGCAGCGCGATTATCTCCTTCAGCAGTTTGACAAGCACTAAGGACAAGTAATTCAATTGGGTTAGTTTTGTTGCCCTCTTCATTCCGTAGCAATTGAGCAAATTCTCTCGCTGGAATTCGTTCATCCCAAGCCAGAACAAAAGTATTGTCTGCATCCGAACTAAATTCGCCGTGAGTTGCTAAGTGAACGACAGGAGATGAAGAAGATTCGATTGCTTTCTGGAAGTTCACGTTAGTAAATGCTTCATCCAGTAAAACCTGTCCGGGAATTTCCTTTTGAATATTTTCCAATTCAAACTTAACATTAGGTAGGGCAGCAAAGTTTTGACGCGCTTCACTCAATCCAAATGCCAAAATATTCAATTTTTCTCGTACTAAAGGCTGGGGATCTATTAATTGTAATCCCGGCGCGATCGCAATACTGTATTTCTCAATGAGATACTGTTTCCCGTCATAAAGAGCAGAGAGGGGCACATTACGAATCGCACCATCTGGAACAAATACTAGAGTTTTCACACCACTTGCTGCCAATTCTCCTGCCACTGGACTGATTAACCAGTCGTATAATTGTTTAGCGGGAACTAATAGATTTTTAATAGATAATTGCAGGCGTGGTATAATAATTGAATCCCGCAAAGCATTCAATGTTTTGTTAATTTCTTCTTCGGGTAAAGGTGTGGAATAGTTACGGAGTGGTTGTCCCGGTAGAGCCAAAATTACTTCCAATCGCTCCTTTAAAATAATCGGATAAAAGATAGCAGCCGTTTGGTCAATATTGTCAATCTGTGCAGGTTTAGCATCAATACAAGCATCCCGAAAGAAGTTATCTAACTCAGCCAATTGGAGAGATTCAATCGTCGCTCTTGCTTTAGCCAAATCTTCTTGTTTAGTTCCTTCTTCGTTGGGTTCCAATAGTAATGCAACTAGCTGTCGATAGACTGGTTCAACACTTTCTCGAAAGGAAAACTGTACATCTGAAGTAACAGCAACTAAATCGCTGCGTAGTGATTTGAGTGTCTTAACTGCTTCAGTATAGGATGCGATCGCACCTTCGCGATCTTTCTGATATCTAAGAATCCTTCCTAATTGCCATTGCCACCGATAAGCAATATCAGCAGCATTACTTACTTGAGCTAATATTAAAGCCTCTTGGGTCAATTTTTGCGCATCTTCCCACTGTTTGTTTTCCTCGTATAATTCTCCTAAACTTCCTAGTGCATAAGATTCTCCTCGCTTATCTTGAATACTTCGAGCTTCTGCTAGTGCTGTTGCTAATACCTTCGCTACATCTCCCTTGTTTTCTAACTTTATCAAACTTTCTGCTAAATTAATTCTGGCATAAATTGAGTTTTGGCTGGGAGTTAATTTATCCAAGTTAGATTTGATTGTATTTGCTAATACCGAAGCGTTGGATAATTGTTTTTGCTCTACGAAAACCCTTAATTGATTCAAATTTGCTTGAATCTGAGTTGTCGCTGAATCAGCCTCCTTTGCCGCACGTTGATAAAAATCTAATGCTTTGTCTGTTTCCTTTTCCATATAGGCAACATTGCCCAAACTAATTAGCGTTGCCGCGATACTATCTGGTACTTGTAATTTTTCTGCTACCGCCAAACTTTGTTGTAAAATCTCTTGGGATGGTGTTAACATTCCCACCACACGCAAAGCCTCACCCAAACTCTGAAGCCCCTTTGCTTTTACAATAGAATCGGGTTGTATTTTTAGGGTATTACCTACTTCCGTTAGTGTTCTAATTGCCTGACGATATAGTCCCAGTTTTTGCAGGGCTTGAGCTTGGTTAATTTTGCTGCGATTAATTCCATCTATATCCTCAATTTCTTGATAGATTTCTGCTGTTTTTTTCCAAGTTTCTAGGGCTGTTTGCGACTCACCTAAAGCTAATTGTAACTCACCCTGAACTTCCAGGGTTTGAGCTAGTAGTCGTGTTACTTCTTTAGAATTTATTAAATTGTCTCCTGTCTCAAGTATTTTTAAGCTTTCGGCAATTGCTTCATTTCCTAATGTTATTTTTCCCTGTTTTTGGTAAACTAATGCTAAATTTCTTTGGATTCTTGCCTGGGTTATTTTATCCCCATGGTTGGCTGCTTCTGTTGCTATTTGCTTTAGAATTTCCACTGCTTTCTCAAGCTCTCCGGCTTCGTAAAGTTGCCGTGCTTGTTGTTCTAAATTAGCGATATCTTGAGTAAAAGACTGTTGAATTGTAGGGGTGTTATTGTTATTAGACAAATCTGTTGTTTTTAACGCAGAGTACGCAGAGGAATTCGCAGAGGTGCGCAGAGGTTTGGTGGAGGATATGAGGGGGAGTTGGCTGGGAGGTTTAAATGGTATGAATTGTGAGTAACTGGGGAGTATGTTGAATCCTAGCACTAGGAGGAAAGATACTAATGCTAGTAGGAAGTATCGAATTATTTTGTTATGGTTCATCATTTTTAGTTATTGGTAATTGGTAATCATAACTATTTTTAGTTGGATCGAGTACACCCCATAAATCCCTAGAAACAGGGTTTCTTCCAGTTTATATTAGCTGACTGCTAACTCCTATAATTTTACCTACAATTAGGAGCTGATTTGGATCGAGTACACCCCATAAATCCCTAGAAACAGGGTTTCTTCCAGTTTATATTAGCTGACTGCTAACTCCTATAATTTTACCTACAATTAGGGGTTGTGAAACCGGAGTCGTGAGGGGTTATTGTGGATGGATTGGCAGTAAGAATTACTGTGCCATCTGGAGCAATAGTCAAGCCTTGGGCTTCTACAATTTGTTTGGTTTTAGTGGGTAATTTTTGGTTGGTATTGGGAATCACAGGCGAGACGCTACGTTGATTTTCAGATTCTCTGGTTGCCCATTCTATTGAAGTGGTATCCGGTGCGATAATTTCATAGGGATTTGGCGGTAAACCACCTCTGCCTGTAATAGTAAAAGAGCTTTCTTCTTTCTTGGGTTTGCAGATATCTTGAGCAACTAAGCTACTCGCATCGACAAAGTTAGCAGATAAAGTGGTTAATCCTGTACTAGGATCGACATCAGGAGAGAATACTTCTACTGTGCCATTGAGTTGGGGATTCGTTTGGGAAAATGCAGTGATATCGTTGAGAGGGGTTAATTGCGATCGCACTTTCAGCCCAAAAATACCTTCGGTAGCAGTAATTGTAATCTTACCACCAGCACCATTAAAAGAGTTAGCGGTAATATCGCTATTGTTAACGCCAACTACAAATAGCGGATCGATATCAATAAAACCTCCATTGCCAGGATTTCCCTGACTGCCTGCATTAGTTGCGATCTTACTACTGTTGCGTAGTACCACTAAATCATCAACTTTGAAGGTAATACCACCTCCGTTTCCAGAAGCACTACTTGCTTCAATTGTGCTTTGATTCAAGTCTACTAATCTAGCCTTAATTGTGATATTGCCTGCATCTCCCAGGCTATCTGGATTATTGTTTTGACTATTACTCTGAATAGTGCTGTTGGTGAGAGAAAATTTATCATTAGCAGTAATAAATACAAATCCAGCTACTCCATCATTGAGAATATTGGTACTGAGCTTAGAGCCATTAATAATTGCGATATTCCCGCCTATAATATTAATCATACCACTGGAAAACCCTTCGCTATTTGCACTACCAAAGCTATCAGCGGTAAGGGAACTATTATTAATTGAAACTGAATTCCCACTACCAATCCCCACAAACCCAGAATATCCTCCCGATTGTTGATCTGCACTCAGGGCATCACTAGCAATCTTACTATCAGCAATTTCTACTTTATCATCAGCAAACAAGTTAATCCCACCAGCATATCCAGATCCTCCAGCACTAGCATTTAATTCTGAATTAGATAACAGGGATATCGTTTTACCAAGAATAAAAATTTCTCCCGGCATAGTACTTACAGGATCAAATGTGTTATTAATACTAGTATTTGTAGAATTTGATCCATTAGATTCAGTAGTAATTTGGCTATTACTGATTGCGATTGAGTTAGCAGGAGATAGAATAGCAATATATCCAGCATTTCCAGCAACTCCTGTACTGAAGGCATTACTATTCAATTTGCTATTCAATATGTTAATTAGTCCACCTGCCAGAATATAGATATCACCCGCACTGCCATCTCCACCGACAACATTACTAAATAGTTGAGAGTTTTCCAGAGAAACCCCATTAACCACCCCAATCAATATATTTCCGGCATTTCCTCCACCATAGAGTGCCACATCCAGTTTAGAATTAGTCAAGGAAAGCGCCCCGGCGAGGATATTAATATTCCCACCATCCCCCGCAGCACCAGGATTAACATTGTTTTCAATCCGACTAGATTCTATCGCAACTGTACCCGCAGCATTGAGGCTAATATCTCCAGCTTTCCCATTAGATATTCCTAGATTTTCGGCAACCCCAGTCGAAAGTAAACTTCCTCCTCCTAAATTAATATTCTGTCCATAAATACTAATACTACCCCCCTCACCTGTAACAGAATTCAGAGCATTAATTGCCGCGCCATTACTCAAAGATATATCAGCAAGGGGTATGCCATCTTGTAAATTTAAGCTAAAATCTGGATTAAGTCCAATTTGTCCCCCACTGCCTATACCTGCTAACTCAATTTTACCTCCAGGTGCTTGCAAAATTCCCCCATTCATTTGTACTGTACCACCTATTAAGGCTAGAGTCCGATCTGGAGCTACCTGTAAAGGATTTAGAGAATTATTAAAACTTTGGGTAGCAAAACCTTGAGTCTGACCAATACCTTGTACAATAATTGAACTAGGATTCTGTCCAAATTGTAATCCCACAGGTATATTCATCGTTAAAAGTGGTGGTGCGGGATTTTTAGCGCTAAACTCGTTACCATCGTCAAACTTTAAACTATCTGCTGTAGTACCTATAAAGGAACCCACATTTTGTAATTGAGCATTTGAACCAAAGATAATCCCACTAGGATTAATTAGAAATAAGTTGGCATTACCAGCACTAATTAACCCATTAATATTAGAAATGCTTTCACCAGTTACCCGTGAAATGATATTTGTCACACCTGGGTTAACAAAATCCGCAGCGGTAATACTTGTACCATCAATAGAAAACTGCAAAAAACTGTGAAAAAGATTCACACCAAACTGAGTACCACCCGTGATTTTAGCATTTGTACCTACACTATTGACAATAGTGGTAGCAGGTAGAGTAGTATCGGGAATAATTTGAGCATTAACATTTATATTTGTTGCTAGCAAGCCAGCAATTGACAGGCAAGATGCCCCTCGTATAATGTGGCTATAGAATTGGATATACTGGTGTAACTTCTCCATGATTTTCCAACTTATTTATTTAACTAATAACCAACAACCAATAACCAACAACCTAAATAGCCAGACTAAACAGATTTTGTAGGCGTTTCCTCACCCAATCTACAGGATTTTGCTCATCCTCTATCTCATCCACCAAGCCCAATGCACGTAATTGTTGTTGTCGCTGCGCTAATTCTTCTTGATTCTTGGCTAATTCTTGCACAATTTGTCCCGATAATTCAGGTTGCTCCTTTAATAGTTTTTGGAACCCATCTTTATTAATTCCAAACAATGTAGTATTCTCGATAGCTCTTACTGATGCAGTCCGAGGAATTCCCAACATTAATGATAATTCGCCCAAAAATTGACCTGCTGTCAGGTTAGTCAGATGTTTATTAATCTTTTCCACAAATACTTCAACTGATCCAGACAATATGATATAAAAAGCATCTCCTGGATCGTTTTCGGAAAATAACATTTCAGAAGCTTGGAGGCGTTGACGATATCCGGCTTCAATCAATTGCCGCAATTCTAAATCGCTAAATTTTTCAAAGTATTTAACTTTCCGTAACGCATCCCTAAGAGACAGTTGATCTGGTGATGAACTAATAACTTGTGGTGATTTTTCTACGGTAGGATAGATTAGCGATCGCCAATCTTCATCTGCTAAAGATTTTCGACCATTTTCACGGAATAATGGAGCCAAAACTTCTGGATTCCGCAACCACAAATCTCTGGAGTTTATCGGAAATTTAATTCCTTGTTGTCGGAAATTATATTCAATGGCAAAATTTAAGGCACTTTTAATATACTCTTGTTCTTTAGGTTGGTTAATCCAAACCAAAAGCTTAAATTTAAAAGAATCCTCACCAAACTCAGAAAATAGAACTCTGGGATTAGGTTTATGCAAAACAGCAGGTTCGGCGTAAGCCGTATTTAACAAGGTTTCTGTCACTACTAAAGGATCGCTATCCTCTGCTACTTCTACAGGAATTTTTAAGCATAAAACAGAGTTATCATAACTCCAATTTACGATTTTGCTGTTAATCATATTACTATTCGGTACAATTACCGAAGATTCATCATTAGTCTTAATAATTGTCGAGCGAATTGAGACTTCTTTGATAGTACCGCTCAATCCTTCTATCTCAATATAATCTCCTACTTTAACTGGTCGATCGAATAATAAAGTTAAACCACTGATAAAGTTATTAGTTAAATCCTGGACACCGAAGCCAATACCCACTCCCAAACCACCAGCAACAACCGCTAAAGATGTGAGATTAAAACCAATTCCTTGCAGAACAATAATAATTCCTATAGTGATGGAAATGTAGCGTAAAATTACTGCAATTGCTTCTCTGTTTCCTTCATCAAGCCCCAGTCTAATCAATACTCTTTGCTTAAGTAAGTTAGTGAGTGTGCGAGCAATAATAATAACTAAAAATACCAATAAAAACAGTTCAATAATCGAACCTATTGAGATATAAGTACCTCCAACAGAAAACAATTGAGCGGTAAAAACTGTGTAAATTAATTGAAAAATAGCATTCATTATCTATCCTAACCTTTGGTAATTTTACTCGACAATCTTCATATTTTATCCTTTAATCTCAGTTAAGGCAGCAACATCTGAAGCGGCAAAGGTTTGACCTCGCTTAACGAACCCTTGAAATCCATCTTGGCGACAATTGGGCAAATAACCTGGCTGGTAATGGTATAACCACATTTTATGACGAATCCCTTTGGGTAGTTTCACTAATTCATGATAATGAGCGTGAATTTGACTGGGGAATTTAGCTGTTTCGCAATCTTGGAAAATTATATCTGCCTCTTCGTAATATTGACCGAATGTCTCCATACATAACTTTGTATCTGTTGTGAGCAAAACTTTAAAGCCATCCAGTTCAAAAAATAAGCCATAACTGGGAAAAATAAAATATCCATTCATCACATGGATGGTTCTAATTAAAGTAAACTGAATTCCATCCCATTCAAAAAAACCATTTATGGGAACGGCACGAACGTCGAAGTAGGTATCTAAATCCGCTATATCTCCTTCAATAGAGCGCATTCCCCCAGATAAAGAACGACTCCACAAATCTCCTACTAGTTCCTGACTTAAATATAACCTAGGTTTATTACATCTGGGGTCAAATTTGGTACTAAACCCTATATATTCTAGTCCGCCGATATGATCTGCGTGTAAATGACTGATGTAAATATCGGTAACATCGAGATGGGAAAACCCCGCCGCGTGGAGAGAAAATCTAATATCTGAACCGCAATCAATCAAGAGTTTATTCCCGCGATCGCTAATTAGTATCATATTAGACTGGAAATTATCTGCTCCCACTGTAAAAGCAGATCCGGAACCTAAAAATATTAACTTAGTCATGTAATTTTACTCCAACTAAAAAGTTAAATAGGGAAGGGTTGAGGAGAGTTTTGAGTTTTGAGTTTTGAGTTTTGAGTTTTAAATTAAGATTCTTTACTTATCTATTAAGCTGCTGTCCATTTAACTGAGATCTTGCACCAGTTTCAATAACGGTAGGGTGGGCACTCCCCACTAACGTAATAATCAGCTTTTCAACTTCTCCAGGGGAGTGCCCACCCTACAAAAAACTAAAAAGTTAAATAGGGAATGGGGAATGCGGAAACAATACCTCTTACCTATTCCCTCATACCTCTTACCTCCCACCTATTCCTTCTTATCTCTTACCTCTTGCCTTCCTTCTATTAATGAGCCGATTTACAGGCTTGATAAAGCCTATCCAGCATCATTTCCAGATCGGGTGGAAGTGCTGTAAATTGAATGTAAAAAGTACCATTGTCCGTCGGTTTTTCCAAGACTTTGGCATAGAGATCGTCACTAACTTCTGAGGTAGTATTACCAGTTAGCAACTGTAGCCTGATATTAGTTAATGGTGTAACTGAATTTTCCGCACGCACCTTAGCGCCCTTTGCTGAAAGCTCAATTAACCTGCCCGAATTAAGAGTAGCGCTAATTTCTTTCCCTTCCATCACAGCGTATTGGATCGGAATTTCCTCTGCTAAGGGCAAAAATACCTGTTCTTCTTTTAAGAGAAAGAGATTGTAAGGTTCCCCAATTCCACCCACATCGTAAATGGTAATCGGTGCTTTAATTCCTTTGGCTTGCACCTGTTTTTCTCCGTCAATCTTCACACCCTCGCCTGCTTCATTCAATGTAGACTGAGAAATGAGAATTTGACCTTCAGTAGTAAAAGATTCGATCCGATAGGTGAGATTAACTTGGTTACCCACTATACCGTATTTAGTACGTTTGGTCGATCCAATATTCCCCACCACTACTTCCCCAGTATTAATGCCAATCCCCATTTTCAGGGGCGGCAAATCTAACTTTTTCATCTCCTCATTGACGGGAATCATTGCCAATTGCATCGCAACCGCACAAGCAACTGCTCGTCTGGCATCATCTTCTCTAGTAGTCGGCGCACCAAATAAAACTAAAATTCCATCCCCCATAAACTCATCAATGGTTCCCTGATATTCGGTAATCGCATCTGCCATATAGCCCAGATATAGATTCAGGATTTTTAGCACTTCTTCCGGAGGTAATCTTTCAGATGTAGCAGTAAATCCCCTTAAATCAGAAGTGAGGATCGTAATTTTCCGCCTTTCGCCACCGAGTTTCGCACCATCGGGGTTTTCCAGTAAAGTAGCAACCACTTCATCAGTGAGATACCGTCCAAAAGTTTCCCGTACTTTATCAGCATTCCGGGCGAGGTAAGCGGTAATCGCAAAAGCTGCCCCTGATATGGCAAGGATGGGAGGCATCACGGGTATCCACCACCCTACTAAGAATGCCCAATATGTACTACCAAATAAAACACCGCCTGCAAGAATAAAACCTAATATCCGATTCCAGGAAAACTTGCGAATCCCCTTTTTGTATCTACCCTGCCAACTTAGCAAAGCACCCACACTAGACCATAGCAAAATCCACAAGCCTTCTACAGGTTCCGACCAACTTTTAATTAAAGTGGGATTATCAATAGCAGCGCTGATAATCTGACTAGTAATATTGGCATGAACTTCTACTCCAGCCATCCTTTCCGGCAGGGCGAAGAGACTGCTACTATAGGGAGTGAAGAAGAAATCCTGAGATGTTTCTCCAACAGCACCAATGATAATAACGCGATCGCGTGCCCAATTTTTTGGTACTCTGTCTTTGAGGATATCGGAGATAGAAACTGTTTCAAAGTATTCTCGCCCGCCTCGGTAGTTTAACAGAATTTGATAACCTTTAGCATCGGTGCGGACGTAGCCACCATCATTAGGCTTTAATGGTGCAAAGGTAGTTTTCCCCAGTTTCCAAATATTTGGCTGTTTGGGATTGTCTTCGACACTAATACCCTCAGCATCTAGATATAGCAATGCCAGATAAAAACCAAAACTGGGTATTATTTCCCCATTGGCAGTTTCTAGTTGCAGCAAGCCGCGCCTTACCTTAGTATCGGCATCAAAGATTATGTCATTAGCCCCTACTTGCCCTTTAGCTTTCAGTGCAGGTGGGGGTGCGACAGCTTCCTTCTTACTGTCTCCCACCACTTTCTCAATCCCAACCAAATTCGGGGTAGATTGAAATACCCGCACTAAATCCTCATTTCCTGGTGGTATGGGTATATCCCGATAAATGTCCAAACCAATCGCCCTTGGCTTTTGCGCTGCGAGTTTTTCAATTAATTTGGCATAGACACCATCGGGTACAATTGCATTCTGACTTTCTTTCACGTCAGCTTCATCAAAACCAACAATGGCAATCCGGTTATCGCGGGGTTGGGGGGGGCGCAGACGCAGATATTGATCGTAAACTGACAATTCCCAAGACTGAAAAATACCTGCCAAGCGCAACAGTATAACTATTCCAGCTACAGCGGGGGCAGTAACCCACACGCCGCGCCATTCCCAAAAAACCCGCTTTATTGGTTGTGCCATAGAAGTATTATTGAGGAGTCAGTACTTAATTTCCTGTCCTATCTTATCTTACCAAAAATAATCTGAGATCGTGGGAGCTACCTACTTTCTGGGGAGAATCATATCGCAATCGCTTTCTTCGATTATGAGATCCGAAAAAGCCACAATTAAGCCAATGGGCATCTAATTAAAATAATCGCAATTTGCCAAACCATTGTAGGGCAGGCATCTTGCCTGCCTCATTTATACTTTTGACTATAATTCTCCCCTCTGGCTTCTAAACCCATCCCTTAATTTCTACATCCGTCAAAAGTCGCTCTATCTTGACGCACTCACTCTTAGTCGCATGTAGAAGATGTTTCATCTGTACTGGATCTCCCGCCTCTGCTGCTAAAAATGCAGCATTCATCGCAATATTTTTGATATTCCCCCCTGCTACATTAAGCTTCGCTAATTTCCGGAAATCCAGCCCTTCAGTTGGTGTTTGCTTGGGAAAAACACGCTTCCAAATTTCTATTCTTTGACTTGGATCTGGGAAAGGGAACTGCATGATAAAGCGAATTCTACGGGTAAATGCGTTATCGATGGAACCCTTTAAATTAGTAGTTAAAATTGCCAATCCTCGGTATTCTTCCATCCGTTGTAACAAATATCCGACCTCAATATTAGCATAACGATCGTGACTATCTTTTACTTCAGAACGCTTGCCAAAAAGAGCATCTGCTTCGTCAAATAGCAAAATCGCTCCTCCACCTTCCGATGCATCGAATACCCGCCGCATATTCTTCTCAGTTTCGCCAATATACTTACTAATAACTGAACTGAGATCGACCCGGTAAACATCTAATTTTAAGGCGCTGCCAATCACCTCTGCCGCCATCGTTTTACCTGTACCGGAAGTACCAGCAAATAAGGCACTAATTCCCAATCCTCGCTTGCTTTTCCCAGCAAATCCCCACTCTTCGTAAACCTTCATCTTCTGTTTGACATGAGCTAAAATTTCCCGTAATACGTTCTTCTCTTTCTCTGGTAAAATCAGGTCATCGAAGGTGGCAACTGAGTCAAGTCGCTGTGCTAATTCCTCTAAACGAGGACGGGCTTGAATACAGCAAATATGCCACAATTTATCTTGAAGTTGATTGGCAAATATGCTAGAAGATTGTTCGTCTGCCCCATCTACCTTCTCTACCCCATCTACCTGCTCTGCCCCATCTACCTTCTCTACCCTGCTTTCCGGAACTAATCCTTTTACAGTTAAACAAGCAGCTTTAATCGCTGGAGCGCTAAGATTAAAATGGGAGACAAAGAGATTTATCATTCCATCCATTCCGACAGCCATTTCTCCCAAAGCATTTTTCCAGATCAGACGCTGCTCATCGGAGGTAGGAGGATAGACATCTAGAGTAATTGGAGAGCGCTGTCGGAGACTGCGGCGATCGGTACTGCTAAGAATTAATGGAGAATTGAGATTTTCGATAAAAGTGGCGAGCGCGTTATCTTTAGCCACCTCAATATTTTCCAGATGATCGCAGTTGAGCAAGAGGATCGTACTATTCAACGCCCATTCCCGCTCATATAATAATTTCACCGTATTCAATCCAGTGCTATCGACAGGAAGAGAGTCCCCAGATAAGGCGTGCAAATTCAACCCTAGGCGATCGCAAACAGCCCGTGCGATCGCTCTTTTACTCGCTACTTCCTCACCGCATAACTGCACCATCGGCAAGATTCCGCCTTGGTTTTTGATCCAAGTTGCCTCTATTTGCTCTACCATTTGGTGGTGAGATGGCACCAACATACCAGGCATTGGTATCGGTTCCTCCATTATTGCCAAGCGATCGTCTAGATACTGAATACCATTAAGGTAGTGCAAGATCCGCTCGTCAATCCGCAAGATACTAGCAGTTACTGTATCCCCTACCCCTACCTCAATCAATCGCCACCGCCGCAAAGGAGCATTCGGAGCCATCGCCGACCAATAGCCTCCCTGTAATAGACTAAAGGCTAGACCAAAAGTCGGACCGCTTAACTGAGGATTAGCTTGAGCATCCCCACATAACATGCCCCAGGTGCTATCAAATTCCATCCCGGCACATAACAGCAGCACATCCCGCTCAAAAGACGATAGTCGAAAAATTTGGCAGATTTGTTCTATTAAGGGAGGTGGTGAGATCTGTTCAACTTCTGCTGGGGGCGTATGATAACCATTGGGAAAGAAATCCGGAACAATTGAGGATCTCATCACGCCAGACATCAGTTCGCTTTTCTGCTGCAAGACGTAGCGTATTCGCGCAATCTCTTGCATGAGGTAACGGTGATTTCCCTCAAACCAGTAATCGTTTGGCTTAAACTTTGATTTGTTCATTTACTTGATCTCACAATGCGAATCCTATTAGTTGACGATGAAGTAGAACTAACCGATCCCTTAAGTCGAATCCTCAAACGTGAAGGATATCATGTTGATGTTGCTTACGACGGACTTGAAGGCAGCCAATTAGCTCGACAAGGGGTTTACGATTTACTTATTCTAGACTGGATGCTTCCCCACAAGTCGGGGCTGGATATTTGCCAGGAATTGCGATCTGCTTGCAGCAGCGCTACCCTATCCCAAGGGATAATTACCCCTGTTCTCTTTCTTACAGCCAAAGATACCCTCGACGATCGCGTGATGGGATTAGATGCAGGTGCAGATGACTATCTGGTAAAACCATTTGAACTCAGGGAATTGCTTGCTAGAGTCCGCGCCCTACTCCGGCGTTATCCTCCTAGCGATACCAATTCCCTGTACTATTTACGGCTAGGTTCTTTGGAACTAGATTTGGGAAATCAGCTCGCCTATCGCCATAAAAGATTAATTGAACTATCGGAAAAGGAAACTCAACTGCTAGAATATTTTATGCGTCATCACGGTCAGTTATTGACTCACGATCAAATTTATCAACATCTTTGGACGGAGGAAGAACAACCGACTAGTAACGTTCTCGCTGCTTTAGTCCGCTTATTACGTCGTAAAATTGAAGGTAAGGGCGAGATACCTCTTATTCATACTGTTTATGGTAAGGGTTATCGTTTTGGCGAGGATTGATTTTTGTTATTTGTTATTGGTTATTTGTTGTTGGTTATTTGTTGTTGATTTTTATGAAAAACAACAGCTTAAGGAAATAGAAGCTCAAAAGGTATACCCAAAGCACCAAGAAGATAAGTTTTAACTTAAAATTAAAGCATGATGACTAATTCCCCATTCCCTGAACCAGCAAGCA
>NZ_JAMZMM010000012.1:0-9071 GCF_024178385.1 Limnofasciculus baicalensis BBK-W-15
ACCCCCGTCCCAGTGAAAATTTAGAAATCAGACCGTCCCGTGCCAACTCCGCACAACATGTCCTGATGTTCCCCGTTGACCCGCCGAAGTCGTTCTGCATCTCAGCTACCTCGAACCTGATGTTCGGACGGCTTCTGAGGAATTTAATTATTTTATTCTTGGTGGTGGTGAGCGCTGCGTCTTCGTGTTTCTTATGCTCACCGAGACAACTCCAGGTTCCGGTATCTGGGATTAGTTCCAATTCGTAGCTAACGGGTCTCCGCGAACGGCTCTTGTTAAAAACCAGTAATCGTTTGGTGGAGTCTGGGTTCTTATCGTCTGGGTTTGGTTCCAGAGATATCACCTCTGATGATGAGTTCTGGATTGCGGTTGTCCCTCTCATTCCCCCCGCCTTATTGGAGTGGTGGATGAGGATAATGCAGCAGTTCATCTGTTCCGCTAGTTTCCTCAAGCGGAGTACAGGCCGGGCATATTCAACGTCATTCTCTGAGAATAAGGAGTAGGTCGATACCGACGTGAGACAGTCAATGATAATTACGTCTGGCTTCCACTCTTGAGCCTTCTTTAATAACTGGGGAATTTTGTCGATACTCCACTTCATCTTGAGAAGAATGGGCATGTCCTCGGTTATTCCCCGTCGGTGGAAAGCCGTCACCATCTCGCCCAATGTTTCGTCTGTCTGGATTAACATTATCTTCCGCTGGGCTGCGGTTGTGCTAAATCCTTCGTTAAAGCTGTCACTACCCCAAGGTGTACCAGTAACGAGGGAGTAGATGAAATCGTAAACCAAAGTGCTTTTACCACATCCCCCTGGTCCGTGGATAGTGACTAGGGATTGTGCTGGTAATAATCCATGAAGGAACCATTCTCTCTGGGGAGGTACAGTGTTGAAGATTTCCTGGATAGACTTAAAGCCTTCATCCTCTTGAGATGACATATGACTGAACCACAAATTCTCTAAGTCTTTAACCGACTTAATTCCTACGTCTGCGTATTTTTTACACAGGCGATTTTTCTCCCAGAAACGGAAGCCACTGTCCTCAATGTTCATCTCTAACCGCTCAAACTCTTGAACGGCTTGTTGATACCTTGAGTGATTTCGGTCTTTTCCACCAACAAGGGATTGTAGTTCGGTTGCCTTTTCCTTGAGGTAAGAGAAGCTTTCGTCTAGTCTCTTTAGCGTCTCATGTCCACAGTAATGAGCATCTCTGCCAAGTTCTATTAATTGTCGGCGCAGGTACTTCTCATTAATCAGTTCGACATATTTGTCGATATTAACAGTAGATACTACCGTCTCTACTAACTGAGCTAATTTCGCCTGACCGCCAATCTTATCCAGTTGTTTCTTGTCATGCAAATATGTGCAGATGGTCATCAAATCGACCATGCCATCTCTACTCAGACACACCAAACAGCCTCTATAGATGATACGATGAGCCTCCAGGTAAAAGGCATCCGGTGTAAGCTTATCTTTTATTCTCGGAAGAGCTGAAGTGTCTAATAGGATGCCACCCAGAACTCCTTCTTCTGCCTCGGTATTTTGAGGGGGGGCACTGAATTCGTGCCCTTGCCGTACTAATGAATCTCGGTCTATTATTGCTGTCATTCTCTTTGTTCCTTGTCCGTCTTTTTGGTTATGCACTGCCGTTTAGTTAAGATGGGATTTACTCGCTGAATCGTAAATCTTATTTACTGCGCTTGACTCGGCGTAAATTATCATCATTCTTGCTAGTAAATTAGAGAGAGCGGAAGCAGTTCCTATGTCTGAGATGAGTCCTTCTCTGTGACGTATTTTCATTTTTTCTATGTCTGTAGCGACGCTAGCCAAGGCATCTATTGTTGACTCTTCCTTGTGGTTTTGATAGGAAATAACAACGGTAATAGAGCTTGCGGGGTCTCCTTGTGTTGCGAATACTCGGAGATTAAATGTAACTTGGCTGTCCTGGAAGTCCATGAATTTAATCCTTAAAAAGGAATATCTGAATAATCAACCCACTCTTTTCCCCTTAAATCCCACCGAGGCTCTAAGTAACTGATAGCCGAGGGATATTTAATCATCAATAAAGGGAAGTCCATTATTCTCTCTAAAAGGGCAGTCCAGTGGATAAAGATACTGAATCTCGTCCAGGCACTGCCGCTTCTTAGTTCTACCTCGAAATGTGTTTCTATCATTTAATAGTGAATCTCTATTAAGCCCTCTTGACTGACCAATTCCTTATCATTGATTCCGCCAGTAACCTTCCTTGATATTGATGTAAACGGGCTAATGTGATTGTAATTAGCTCTCAGTACTCCCTTCTATCGCCAAGGTCTTTTGGGAGCGTCCCGGTAAGCCTTGGCAATAGTCGAAATTTTGCCGTCCATCACTGATTAATGTAAATAGCGATCGTCTTCATCCTCCTCGTTACCATCGCCTTCATCTTCCTCCGTCTCGCCCCCTTTGTATGCGCTCGGGGGAAGTACCACCACGTCAATTAATTCGACAAGACCCGGAATGATATCTATTTTTCCCGCATTACGAATTCCTTGGGTTGTCAAGAAATTCGATACGGCATTCCATTGATCTGTTGTATTTTTGAGATTGGCTTTTAGGGTGCTAATCTCATACTCCAGTTCTCGCTTATTGTCTTCTAAAGCTGATGTCCCATTCATGGATTCAGCCTCTAATCGCAACCTATCATATACCTCTACAGGAGTCTCGTTTTCTTTCGTTTCACTACTAAGCGTCACGTAGAAGTTTTGTTCGGTTCTATTGTAAACCGTAAATTGAAGTTCTACTTTCATGTCTTCCCCTTGGAGTTTTCTTGTTAAAATCAGTCGGTCTTACTAGTTTGATTGTGTCAGTAATTACGATTGTTAGTGTAATTAATGCACTGTTAGCCACATTAATTGCGGATACCAATTAGTCTGTTGAGGGCTGAAGACAACAAGATAGCTGACCTTCTTGTCTTCACCTTACAGATAGGGATGTAACGCGCCTGATTCAGCGAACCGAGATGTTGCTTCCGACGGAAGAAGATAGCTCTATCGCTTGCAAAGAAACATCCAGCTACATTAATACTTGAGCCGTCACGGACAACTTCAGACAGGCAAATCTTCCTCATCACTGTCCTTTTTTGGGTATTTTCCAGTTATGTGTCTGTACAATTCCGAATAGCTTTGTTCGTCCAGATTCAAGTTCTCTCCCGAAGTTGGCCAGACAGCAGGAGTAGGACAGCCAATCGGCTTTCTTGCAAGAGCGGCAATGATTGACAAGTTAAGGATAGAACCGTCTAACAAAGCAACCCAATCACCAAACTCTGACGGCAAGCCTTTCGTCGAGTGCTGTGGAAGAGATGTCGTACATTCCTCTTTCACTACCTGTATTTGCTGGTATTCTTCTGGTTCTGGATAGCAATCATTAGGAAGGCTTGTACCAAGTGATTCCGTATCAAGCAAACCTTTTATATCCTTAATGATTACTTCAATCTCTCTGAGCTTTTGCAAGAGTTCGTAGTCCACTGATGGGAAATGGATTCTGAAGCCAGTAATATCGTTTGCTGCTTCAGTCGCCAGGCATCCGATTCTGACGAGAAAATCATGTATTTGGCTGTAGCGCCAATCTGGTTCGTCCGAGTAGTCGGGTTCATCTAAGAAAAAATCTTCACTGTCCATAGTTTCTTGGTGGATGGTTAGAAAATGCGATCGCCCGATCCAGAGGCGATCGCATGTCGATGGAGTTTATGAGTTTGTCGCATGTGTCCAAATTTTGATTACATCTATAACCTCCTCCAAGGCGAATGGGTAGGAGAAGCTCGTGCGGCACAGGGTAACTGTCCGTGTCGAATTTTCTCTGAAGTTCTGATAATCTTTGCGACATGGAGATGGTAGTCAGTCACTCCATGTCGCTTGTTCTTTCCGTGACCGATGCCATTTGGTATCGGCTTTTGCTATGATAGACAAAGATAGAAGATTAGTCAATCCCGATGGACAAATGCTGAGAAGCTTAAGAAAAACACTTAATATGTCGCAGCCAAAGTTCGCCAAGGAGTTTGGCGTAACCAGAGATACTATCAATCGATATGAGATGGGATTGCGCCAGGTGAGGCTCTCTCTGGAACAGTTTTTGACGTTGCTTAGGCTACTGCAAAAGGCGAAAGAATCTGGGAATTCGCTAGGCCCAGACATCAGTCAGTATCTTGACGAGATAATTGAGCGAACGGAGCAGATGGTAGAACGAATTGACGATTGACGAGTATTGGTTGCCAATTGTTGAGAGAATATAAAAGCCCCCTTTAACTGAAGTAAGGGGGCTTTATCATCAGGCTTGTAGTTCAAACATACCATAGTTCAAAAGTACTAATTAGTGGTTAATACTTGCGTGAAACCCTTGTAATGATGCAAAAGGAACTAACACGCGACTCGGTGTGCCTGAGACCAGTGTCTAGCGAGCAGGGAAGGGGAGAAATGAAATGAGATTTACTTTCTCCCCAATGAATCCGGTACTCAAGTTAATGGGCATGGCAGAGCATCTATGGGGATGTCTGCTCAATGAACCAAATTGGTCATCGACTGATTAGTCCTGGCGTTCCTTCAGGACTTGAATCAGTTCTGCCAGCAAGCGGTTATTCTCTTTTGCGGCACGAGCCATGACTTGCTGGCACTTGAGGAGGTTCTGGAGTAACTGTTTCATTTCCTCCTTCTCCTGTGCCTCCAGAGCGAGGGCTTCCTCCCGCTCCTTTCTTTCCTTGGCTTCTAGTTCGAGCAAGTTTCCGTCCAGATACTTATATGCGCGTTTATCTTTTTCTTCTAAACGAGTTATTGACCTGATATCCTTGTACAGAAGGATTCCTAGCAATACTAGAGCCGTAGAAATAGTAATCCAGAAAAACAGAGTTAGGTCGTACATTGAAATTTCCTCAACCGACATCTCCCTACATTCAACTACTTTTGCCTACATCGACTTGCGCTTAACGACCATAGCGATCGCGAATTAAATCTGCGATCGCCTTTTCATAGCACCACTCCTCACTCCGGTCACGGTTGTAGTCATGAGCGTGAGCCACCAGTCGTCGTGCCAGTGCATGGTTACCACCACAGAGAGTTAATAGCCTCTCTTCTAGCTGTGGGTCAACCCGTTTCTTCCGCGCGATTGGCTTTACCAAAATCTTGCCAGTACTCACTCCGATCGCCTGGAGTACCATCCAGATAGTAACCCCGATTAGCCCCGCGAACAGTAAGCAAAGCAACCCGAATATCAACTCCACCATAGACTTACCCTGAAGACAGCTAAGTTTAATCTTCGGGGATAAGGAGCTTGGATATATTAAAATTACTTAAAGATAGGCTTACCACAGGAATGGGTCTATCAGCTCTCTGGTCAAGAAGCCCAACAGGAACAGCAAGTAAAACATTAAAGGTAACTGGTCATCAAGCATTAGATATTCTCTAGGTAAGTATTGTGAGGGTGATTGATGGAATAGAACCTGGCTGTCAAGAATAAGCCCGGTGATTTACTCTGGGGTCACAGAAAGATGCCTGTTCTCCAAAAGAGAAACAGACATTCCCTCCATACCTGTTGGCGTAGCGGAATAAAGTTGTCTCGCTCAATCCTGTTATTTTCTTGAGGGCGGCAATATTGTAGCCACGGCTTATTAACTGCCTGATGTAGTAAGTGCGAATATCTTTTGGCGATAAACCTGAGAATTTTAACCCAGATTTGTCGATAGCACGTCGTAGCGCATTTGTCGTAGATCGGAGTGAGATTGGCTTGTTAGCGACATGAGGGCTAGGAAACAACCAAGTATTATCATCAAAGCGATCGAAATAATGGAGGGATTCCCCTAGCGCCGATGGCACTTCCACCTTTCTGTCCTTGAATGTTATTGTCTGATACTTGCCTTTCTCTCTGCAAATATCACTAGTTCTCAGTGCCAGGATTTCGGACCACCTAGCCCCAGTAAAAACAGATATATCAAGAATTAGCCTGTGCGATTCAGAACAAAGATTTCCCCGGATTATTTTGTATGTCTCCTCTTTAAAGTCCATTGCAAGCCCCCTCTGTGAAAACTTGTGCTTCGGCAAGGCTAGTTAAATTATAAGGGAATGTCTTGTCAAGTGTCGATATCCAACTTTGGACAAAACTGGATATCGACATTTAAAGACAAACTTGTTACTGTTTATGAGTGAACAGGTAGAGAAATTTGACAATGAACTCCATTGGTTCATCCGTGAGGTTCTCCGGTCTAAAAGACAAAACATACGTTAGTTTATTGACGGAACATTTTGATTACTGGTATCCAGACAATGGATTCCGGTGGCAGGAGAAAGGAAAGACAGAGAGTAATAGCCAGTCGAGAGAAATTGTCACCTTGGCTAATCAGAGAGGTAAGTCTGTTCGTGGAAACAACCTTACCAGTGCGACAAATGTAATAGTCAAAAAGGAGGTCACAGAATGGGAAGTTAAGTATCACCTAGAGAAGACTATGGAGCAATTCCCAGAGATAGAGTACTGGGATGCGGTACATGAATCCACAACGGACAATGGTTATGACCGTAATTGTGTTTGGAAGCGTTCATTGGGAGAAGACTGGGAAGCTGATATATTCCGGTGGGCACACGAAATAAACCCTAATGCCAAGCTATTCTACTGTGACTATTTCAGAGGTAAAAATAAATGGCTGACTGTCCATCAAAAAGCCATGCGCTGGCTTGGCGAGGGAGTACCAATCCATGGAATATCAGTACAGCTTCACAGCAACCTTAGACCATCGGTACTGGGGAAGAACGCATCATTGGGGATAAAAGAAGCCGAGTGGTGGATGAAGAAGTTCAAGGATTTAGGATTATTACTTCATGTACCAGAGATTGTGGTTTGGCAACCAGCAATAACTGCGGATATTCGCAATTTCCAAGGGAAGGCTGACCTCTACAAAGAGGTACTGAGAAAGGGGATGGGGGATTTTCTGTTGTTCACAGAGGACGTAGAAGAACTCCAATCCAAAGTGTACGCAGAGATAGCAAAAGCTTGCATGTCTGCAAGCGCAGACATGATAGGCTTTTGGTCGGCTTTTGATACTTATCCTTGGAATTGGGTAGGTAACAGAGCTAGGGCTGGATTCTGGGATGAAAACTACAAGCCCAAGAAGAATTTTAAATTATTAACACAATAGAGGAACTAACGTGGCAGAACCTACTTTATCAATCTTTGGTGAGGGAACAACACAAGATGAGAACTTCCTGAATATTTCTAAGGCTGGATTGGCAGCAAAGATTGCAGCAATCGCTCTTAGCGAAGGAGAGGACGCTGCCTTTACTCCATCCTCAATAAACAGCACGGAATCCATAGTTGCTTGTATTCTCATGTGTTTGGCGGCGGAAATGACACAGGAAAAGAGAACCGCAGACAAGCAAAACGTTCAGATAGTAGTTACCTCATCAGGAAAATCCTTAGATGCTTTACAAGCAGGTGAGGAAAGCTTGGTCTTTAGTTACCGAATCGAATGTTACCAGCCTGTTAATTTACCAGGATTAAATCCAGCTTCTTACTAAACCACTATGGCAAAGTACTTGAGTGTAGACGAATGTACTGATGAGGGAGGAGTAAGCCTTCTTTACACTAGGAATGGCAAGGAGAGGAGCTTAAAATCGACAGTCCCTTTGTTAGTAAAGGTTGGGAAGGTTGTACCGACAAACGTCACCGTATTCATTGACAATTCCGGCAGTATGGATGACGTAAAGGAAGACATTGCTTCCTCAGTTAAAGACAGTCTTTTTGCTTCATGTAGAATCGTATATCCGAAGGATGAAAGATGGCTTATATGGATAAAAAGCGCTCTATTCTTTGAGGAAGAGTCTGTTGCATTGGTATTCATGGATGAGAGTACTCCCTATAAAAAAGATTCCGAGTGGAAGGAAGACTTGGCACATTTTCTGCCTGCTTGGACTCCACTGCCGAAGTCTTATGCGCACATTTTTCTTATTGATGACGAGGGAGAGGCTTCCTCTGAGTTAATTGAGCAAACTAATGAGGCTTTTCGGTTTCTAGGGCATACTGGCTATTCTTTTTCTGTGCATAAGACTGAGGATGTCGTGACAAGTATTGAAAGGGGAGGTGGAGGCACTTCCTTTGATCACAAGACTCAAGGCAATCCAAGAAAACCAGTAGCCACCAGGGGAGCTATTAATCGCTTTCTTGACACCATAGAGGGTGGATACCGCATGGAAGTATTCTCTGCCCCCTCATTTAATGTGGCAGATATATTGGCGATGAAAGCCAATAATCAACCTATTCCTGACTGGATGTTTCGCGGACCAATTTTGACTGAAATGTCTAGTCAAGCGATTGATGTGGAGTTTGAATGTAACAGCAGATGCCCTATTGGTTCTTTTGAAATCGAGTCAAATACTCCTCCAGAGTGTTTTCCTTATCAAGTCGCTATTGATTCTATAAGGGAACTTAATAAGTATTTATTTCAATTAGAAGGATGGAAATTGTAGTATGCTTTTGAAAATTGGCGGACAGGAGCAACTGCTCCGCGTGGTGTTGCAAAACACTGCAAGAGCGACTGCTGTTGTATCCGTACAGGCCACAACAGTAGCAAAGGTATTGCCCTTCACTGGAGCGATTGTCAGTGTATTCGGAACCGTGTCTTCCTTCACTGTTTCCCTCCTTGCCCTAAAGGCTGTGGGCTTAAGAGGGGACTCGCTAGACAAGGCTCTAGACGGCCACGCGGCTGAACTGTCTAGAATCTATAGCACGATAACAATCTTAAGCAATAGAATTAAGTCTCAAGAAGAAACAATCAGAATCCTCAATACATCACTGGATTCGTTCAATTCCGACCTTATCAGTCTTGGAAACAAATACCAAAACCTCAACAATATTGCAGCCCAAGCCAATAGTAACGCCAGTAAAGCGCTGGCAGATATTGACAGAACTATCAAGCCCAAGTTGATATCTCTCAATAATGACACTGCTGAAGCCAAGAGTAACGCTTCTCAGGCGATAATAAGAATCAACAATATTAACCTTGAGCCAAAAATCAAGGACTTGAACGACGATACTGCTGAAGCTAAAAGCAATGCTTCTC
>NZ_JAMZMM010000012.1:9171-38467 GCF_024178385.1 Limnofasciculus baicalensis BBK-W-15
TTGAACCAAAAATCAAGGACTTGAACGACGATACTGCTGAAGCCAAAAGCAATGCCTCAAAAGCACTAATCAAGACCAATGAGTTGGACTTACTAAAAACATCCATAAAAGGATTGGAATTTAGGCTGAACAAAATAGAAGCTGAGTCAAGGAAATCTCCATCGACAAACCAGACAACACCGGAGATTAGGAGAATCAAGGATGAACTGGAATCGCTAAAAAAACAAGCAAAGCCAGTGGACTTGACCGCACTAAATAACAGGGTTAGTTTGCTGGAAAAAAGTGTATCCGATCCGAAAATTAATCCAAAACCCACGAACACGGCAACTAAGGATGACTTGGGCGAGTTGAAAAACCTTTTGCTCAATAGATTTGACGAAGACAACCGGAAGCTTGTAAAAGAGTTTGCTGCTGTATCTGGAAAGCCAGGGGCAGATGGCTTAGATGGAAAAAGGGGTACAGATGGCAAAGACGGTAAAGATGGTAAAGATGGCAAGGATGGTAAAAGCGTGAATCCAGCGGACGTATTAGATATCAAAAGTAAACTTCAGGATATTCAGGGGAAGGTGTTTCTTATTCCAGCGATTTTACCAGCAATAGCTAGTTCAATATCTCAGGTGAACTCTAATGTATCAAATCTGCCAATTTCAGAAGCATTCAAAAATAGTGTATCCGAAGGAGTTTGTCGGACCACTCGCTCTGGCGGTTGCATGGGAACTCCCCTAGGAAATATCGGTACTGGAGTTGGAAATAATTCAGCGAAACTTGACCAGTTGAATGGACTTCTGAATGCCGCAGATTTGGCTGCGAGTGGATTGCTGAACAAGAAGATGGATGACGCACTGGACAGGCTCGGTCCAAAAGTGGATGGAGGACTTTCAGGTAAGGTTGCTAAATTAGGAAAATGGCTGGGAATAGACAGGGTATTAAATGTAGTTAATACATGGATTTTATTACACAATGCCTATTTCCTCAGCTCTAACTTAGGTCAGACGCTATTCGGAACAGTGGACAGTGTTCTTCAGGTTTTTGGAATCAGCTTGAAAGATGATGAAGGGGCATCTATCACTTTTAGCCAACAAATTAGTAGCAGCCTAGATGGATGGGCTAAATCGATTTTCGGAGTATCCACATGGGAGGGAATTAAAGAGCAATGGAAATCTTATAGCAGAGTCTATCAAGCTGGGGCAAACATAGTAAATTCCTTCCGCTCAATTTCCGACTCAATACTAAGCGCGATGGAGGTTGTTGGCAGTCAGGTATCAAAAATTGGCAATGCTCTCAGAAAGGCGGGAGAAGTGGCGGAAAACGCCTTCCCCTGGATGAATCAATCACCCAACTTTCAGAACAGATTCTTTACCGCTATTGAGCGAACGGAAGAATTTGTTAGCGCCATAGATAGCGTGGCTCAAGAAGTAATATCAGTGCAGGAGTCGGTCAAGGAAATTCAGGATAACCGGAAAGAATTAGACGACGCTCTAAAACAAGCCACAGGGGCAAATCAAGGGAAGGAATCGCCAGAAGCCGAGGAGACTAAAAAGGAAGAGGAGAAGAAGAAACAGGCCTCTATTGGTCCGAATATTTCAGCGAGTGACTTAATCAAGCCAGAGGAATAAGAATGGTCGATATTAATGGCTGGGAACACCTGCAAGACTTGTACATAAAGACTTACAATAAAGAAGTCAAGAAGGAATTTTCCGATGTAACAGGAGACGACGCAGACCCGAACTCTTCTACCCCCAGACAGAGCCTAAAAAGGGCGTGCTTAATTCATGAAAATGACACGGTATCTGTCGCATTGGCGAGAGTAATCTATTATTATTTTGTATTAAGAAAAGCAAGAGATATACACCTCCCAGTGTATGGAATCCCGATGATGGACGTACATGAAAGTCGGAAATTCAAGCCTCAGTGTTTCCTGTATTTCTTGGAGGATTACCAGGATGTCGAGGACGGATTTTCTCCTGTAGCAGGCGAGATATCTTTCCGCATCACGAGTCATAGTTCTGAATCAATAACAGAAGTTTATCTGAAGTCTTTAGCCAATCAAGTGAAGTCTGAATTTGGCAGAGGAAGTGGATTTGTATGGAAAAAAGGGAAAACAAATATTGCTTATACAGACAAGGACAATGGGCTTCAACTTCGCATACTGTGCCGCTCTATGGCAGAAGGGGAGAGAGTTGTAAAGGCGGCTTTATCGTTAACGAATACCGCCTTTGAAAGCGATCGCCTTTCTGAGGTAAATAATGCCAATCCTACAAGCGCGTACCCGACTGTACCGGGAACTGTCCGAATTCTTGGCAAATCCCGCAAACGCCCCAGAAAGCGTCCTATCGCTGATGTCCGCTTTCAGTACGCGCTACTCCATATCCACGGACTGCCAAATCCCATCTGCCTTCTTGACCGCACAGGAACGTTCCGAAATCCACTCATTGACGCGTGATTTTTGCGATCGCGAAAAAACCGCTAGAAAGCTATAGGCTATCCGGCGACTCGAATCCCTAGAATCAATTGCTAGATTGGGTTTAACGGAACGAACAGGGAGAACAAGAGATGGCGAGAGGGCGTAGAAATTCAAGGATTATAGGTGCGGCACGGCTCAAAGGAGCTGTAGACAAGTACCTCGACTACTTTGTGAATACTGCACGTCAAGGCGCTCGAGTAGGTACAGGGAAACCCAGGCTTCCATCGAAGGATTTATTCATTGTTCCTTTCGGGCAAAAAGTAGCTACTGGGCAACAGGTTCGGCAAACGGCTGCCGAACCCAGTTGGACTAAGTACAAAACAGATTTCTCGACTTATACGGATGACACACCACCTACCGGAGATGGGAATATATTAAGACCCGCAAATTACAAAGCGGCGCGAGTTGTTATTATTACCGGGCGGTCGGACACAGGAGTTCCTGCTACTAGTAACGTAACTGGCCTTAAGTACCTTAAATACGGAGGAACATCTACTGGCATACCTTTTGGAAAAAATGTTGCAGCAGACGAGCAGGAATCTGTTTTCAATACAATTAGCGCCAAAATCAAGCTATCTGCCGCTGGAGGTGTAAAAGTAAGTTGGACAAGGGAAAGAATTTAATGACATTCCAGTTACCATTTATGACGACATTGGAAGAGGATGCAGACTTCTCTTTGTACGATTCCTTGAATGCGGTAGATCGACTTTTTGCCAGAGAGAAAGTAATTGCAGAAGTTTGCGAAGGAAGTCGAGACCCCAGTGATTTACTGGATTTATTTTCAGACCAGGGAATGGATACTGATGCCTACTTGGAGGAAGTAGAAGAGAATGTGAACTACTTACTCGTTTACCCATCGGTTGCTTTGGGATTGTAAAAAGAGGTTTGCTCATCTTGGATTTAAACAATGCCAATAATTGGGAAATCGTTTACAACACTACCTTGGTAGCCCAAGTACTAAACACCAGCCCCGAAAGCTATGTACCAATCCCAGAGACTGTCATCCCGTTCCTTCTGGATTCGCCAGTAATTGTTTGTCACGCAGAATCTTCAGCTCCAACATCTTGGAGGTCGGCGGGATTCCTGATCCAAAGAATAGCAACGGGATTGACAGTAGGCGGGGGAACTCAGACAGAAGTTCAAGAACGGCACAGGGCTTTACTGAATAGATTCAAGCTAGTAAACTTCCCTGAGATATCGGCTGAATACAGCATATCTTTTAAGCCTCACTGGTGGTTTAAGGAAATGAGGCTAACCCTTTGGAAATATATTGGTCCGAGAGTAAGTGGCGACACACTGGAGTACTTGGATAGGGTAGAGAAGAAAACCGATTTGATTTTACAGAGGATTTAAAGCATGAGATGGGGTGGATACCTGTTGTTGAAAATGAAATACTAGATTTTTCGCAATGGAATATATCTCCACTGGCTATAAATGGAGCTTTTCTTAGATGTTCGATATCTTCTGAGGCTAATCTCTCTGGAATTAAATTCTGGATAGAGATTGCACAGTCAGAAATCAATCAACTACCTGGCGTTCCTCTTATTTTCCAGGAAAGGCTTTGGGCTTACCAAGGCAGTCAAGAGGTAATAAAGTTAGCTGACTTGCCTTTCTTGGAAAACAAAGCGATCGCGTTTCGGGGGATTTACTTCGATAAAGGACAGCTACCAGAAATTAGGTTTTCCGCCGAAATATGGCAAGGAGAACCAGAGAAAACCACTGAATATACATGGACACTTTCAGTTCAGTCAAGAGTCCTTCTGGAAGCAAACAGAAACAGGATGCAGCTAGTCTTAGTCAATCAATCAATACAAGATGTATTCATAACCTATGGAGAAAAAGCTGATGGCAAGTATATTTTAATCAAACCTGGTTGGTATCTCAGCGAACCATCCGCGCCGACGAATTATGAGTTCAAATCAAGGATAGAGGCATCAACTATCGGAGAGTGTGAACTTTACGGGATTGAATATTCTAGATAAAGGAGGTTAATTAATGCCCGTTCTTCCCCTATCACTTACAAATGCTATTACTCAAGCACAGGGAGCAGACTTGGTAGCTGCGGACCAAGCAATATTGGCCGCAATAGGTCCTCTCGTAGGTGCTGACGCAAACGCTGTTACCAGTAAGTTAACGAGCCTACTATCGGCTGTTGGAAATAAGACACTAGTAGACTCGTTAATAAACTTCCTGAGCTTAAAGCGAAGCCAGATAGAAGTGACTGGGCACTCGGAGTTAGCCGAGGCCCTGAGAAATCTAGCAGATACCCAGCAAGCCGAAGCTGCGATAAGCCTGAAAAATAAACCTGGATGGTGGGAACAATCATTTGAGCAAATATCCAGGGTTGTGGCGTTTGGTTCGTTTAGTGAGCCAGTAACAGAAGCACTTGAAGAAATACAATCTGAACCGACATCAGCAGAAGAAGAGAAGAATCAAGAGAGGGAAAATAGCTGATGGGAATGATATCATTAGTTCCTTCAGGTGCGACAAGGGAAGATACTCATTTTGCCGAGCTTTCAAACGGAATGAGTAACGATAACAGTCTTCTTTTTCCTTTTGGAGCTAGGTCAGAGAGAATAACTCTATCAAGGCTAACCATTGTTTTCGGTTTAATTCCTGCTACCGATTCTACAAATTATTGGGAAATACTAGTATATCCCAATCAGCCAGGAAAGATTACTGTGCCCTTTCTCTGTGGAAATACAAGTAATTTACCCCAGGGAGAAAATACCAAGCAATTCCCTCGGACAAGCCAGTTACTAGACCCCTTCACTAAAGTGTTTGTTGGTGTAAAAAAAATAGGCTCTCCAGGAACCATTTGGCTGCGTTTTACTCGACTGACTTATACGATACAGGGTTTGTAATCAATGCAAAATCTATACTACTTTGCGTGCTTGCAATGTGGTTACAAGAAGGGTCATTTAAACGAGTGCCCTGTAAGATGTCCTAGCTGTGGTTCATCCGGAGAGAATGTTTCTTGCGTTAGTCTCGAAGAAAATCCACGTTCTTATATCTTATGGACCTTTTTAACCAAATTCAAGCTTCTTTCAGAACAGGTAAAGACTTTTCAATAGGAGAAAGAATTGTCAGGCTGGAACTAGCTCTAACTTACTTAATAGAAAGTGAGAAAGAAATTAAGGAAAGTATGGAAGAGATAAAAGGGTCTCTTTACGGAGGGATTTCTTGCTCGGGAATTGACACTCTCCTTAGTGAAATCCAAGGTCAATTAAACAGGGTGGAGAAAAACCTTCAGGAATTGGAGAATGGTTTTGAAAAAAAATTGTTTGAATCTCTGTGGAGAGGATTCTGCCGCAGGTTGAGCGAGACAGTAAAGACTCATTCTATAAGCATGGGAACCTCGCTAGTAGATATCAATTTGGGATAGTGCCGCTAGATGGTATCAGGGGAGCGATCGGCAATTGACCAATTGTTGATAAAATATCAAGAGCTTACCTCCTGGCTCAGGGAGATTTTTTGTATCAACCATCTACTAGTTCAAATATACTATGCTGCGCAAGTACCTATTGGCAGTCGCACTCGCGACTGCCACTCTTCCTTTCATTGCGATCGTACCAGAGGCTCATACTATCCCATCACGTAACGAAAGGCGATCGCAAAATTATGACGGATGGCAAGTTGAGGTAAAAAGTTATCGGACTACAGGTAAAACCATTCAAACAGAAAGGGGGACTTTTAATGCGGAGCAAACTTGGCTAGCAGTTTTAGTCTCCATTCGCAAAACTAAAATAGGAGGAAGCGGTAATCCACCAATCGGGTTTGTCAATGCGTTACTAGTTGATGCCAACGGATTTGTCTACCCAGTAACCCGAATTGATTATAAGTCTCGGAGCATTGGAGATCCATTTCGCCTGGGAGAGGTTAGGCTTGAGGATTTGTTATTTGACGTGCCACAAGGCACGAGGGCGGCACAACTTATAATTAATTCTTCAGATGGAGAGGAGTTATTAAGGCTGAAAGTTTAATATCAAGTTTTGTTTGATCGAGATTGTTTGTAGTAGGTACTTTAGTGCCTGCTTTTCCTTTCACTTTTTCCCTAAGTATTGCGTTGGCGGGGCTAAGGACGGATATCACCTGGTACAATATCCCTGTAACCATCTGGTGTTGACATGTCCTCAGAAAGCAAATTAGGTGCAGATGCTGTCGATGTTGCGATCGCAACAGGCATTGATTTTGACGGTTCCCCCATTCCTCCTGACAAGTTGGCGCTTTATCATCAGGTGATGGCACTGGAAGCTGGAAGACAGCGCCGGGGCGTATCGAATACAATGCGATCGCGTATTGTGCGGATTGGCGCGAAACATACTCCCCAAGAGGAATTGAATCAAATGCTAATTGATGTTGGTTTTGCTGGGCTTAAAGATAAAGAAGTTCTCTTTTATTACGGCGGAAAATAGGGATCTGCAATCGGGATCGCAACGCTTTCGCAATTGGAAAATAATCAGGAGGGAATAAGGAGACAATGAGCGGTGTCTCCTTTTCCTCCTCTCTTTTTGAACAAGAATTAGTATTTGCGTATTTTGGGTTAAATGATATCATTAAATAATGTCCATAGTCATTAAAAACCTAATTTCATCCTGAATATGAAGCTTTTTCACCTCTTAGCCAGTGCTTTGACGATCGTTGGGATAGTGATGATTACTCCATCAAAAGCTGATACGGGGAAAAATTGCGACTCATCTTACCCGAATGTTTGCATTGTCCCGCCTCTACCGGATCTTGACTGCAAGGATATCCCATACCGAAATTTCCAAGTGCGATCGCCCGATCCCCATAGATTTGATGAAGATGATGATGGAATCGGGTGCGAAAAAAAATAGTGCTGTCAGATTATACTGAATTTAATTCAGTATAATAGTATTTGAAAATCACTATTTAATTTAACAAACAGGCTACGGGAAAAATCAGATATTCTAGAAAAAACAATTTCCAGATAAATTGATAAAAACTTGCGATCGCACTCCGATCTTCCAACTCTACCTTTTGGCTGCGCCACACCATCAGAATCAAGGCGGCAAAATGGGTAACTCCTAAAAAAATAGGATTAACTGAATCAACTAAAACCACACCAGATAGGCTCATACCAATATAACAGATAGCGATTACCCAGCGTGCCAGATTAAACACCGTTGGTTTGCCTAATTGGAGGGTAAACGTAGTGATATTGTACTCCTTGTCTCCTTCCATATCGGGGACATCTTTAAAAATTGCGATCGCAACGGTAAAAACTAAAATAAATAAGGTTAGCGCCCATACCGCAGGTGTCGGAGCGATGGCTTTTCCTCCTTGCCACGCCCAGGTAAAGTGCAAAAATAATCCTAAATTTACAATCGCACCGCGCACGGAAAAAATACAAATTGCTGCCCAAAAGGGAAATCGCTTTAACCGGATTGGCGGGAGGGAATAAGCAGTGCCAATGGCTAAACTTATGCTAACCATTAAAAATAACCATCCGCCCATTAATCCTGCCAATAGTAGGGCGAGACTACCTGTGATTGCTACAATAATTTGACCTTGTTTGCGGGAAAATTCACCTGCTGCAATCGGTAGATGAGGTTTATTAATTCGGTCAATTTCTACATCTTCAAGTTGATTTAGTCCAACTATATAGATATTGCCGCAAATACAGGCAAACCAAGTTCCTATTATTTGGACTAAACTTTCTGATGTAATCCTACCCTCCGTGGTGGCTAGGGCGATGAAATATAACGCCAAAATACTGAGGCTCGTACCAATTATCGTGTGGGGGCGAGAAAATTTCCAGAGGGCATATAGCCAGTTAGTGGGTTGTTGAAAGGGGTTGAGGGGTGAAGGGTTTGAGGTTTGGATCATTATCGAGTGAGAGAGTAGAGTAGATTAATTTTACTATCTTTTTAGAACTTAGATAACAACCACGATAGAGGCTTTGGGTAAGTCGTGATTGCATCTTGTTCCTTTCTCATCTACTATATTAGTTATTGGTCAAGCTTAATCGATCCAGAATATGGCAAGAGGCGATCAAATTTACGTTTATAGAGAATTGCTCAATCTTCAGGGTGTGTACGAACATCATGGGATTGACTGTGGAGATGGCACGGTGATTCACTACCGCAAACCTAGTGAAACTGTTGAACGCACGTCTTTAGCTACCTTCTCTAAAGGAAACAAAGTTTATGTGAAGAATTATACCACTCATTTTATTCCAGATGTGGTAGTACAACGAGCCAAAAGTAGATTAGGAGAAAAGAAATATAACTTGCTTTCTCATAACTGCGAGCATTTTGCGACTTGGTGTAAAACTGGTATTAGTGATAGCAGGCAAATTAGAGACTTTATTCCTATAATAAGTCAAATGAATACTGAAAAATTATACGAACCTATTGCGGAAGCGGTGCGAGGAAGCGATCGAGAAAAAGCAGATCGGATGTTCAATAAAGCCATAGCAGATATTAAAATTGTTTGGGATACCCTACAACCGCAGTATAATCAGGAAGTGCGGGAGATTAATGCTTGGCAGAAGGTGGCAATTAAAGCACTAAAACAAAATAGAGAAGATTTGGCACGTCAAGCTTTAATCAAGAAGGAAAAATATGAGAAAAGTGCGACGGAAAAGAAAGCTAAATTGGATAGATTGGCTGAGATGACAGAAACTTTGGTAAAGAATCGGATGAATTTAAAATAGGGGAATTGGTTATTGGTTATTAGTTATTGGTTATTGGTTATTGGTTATTGGTTATTGGTGATAAATTCTCTAGTTTCTGATAATTTATTCTTCACTGTTTTTTTAACGCAAAGGTACGCAAAGGTGAGCGCATAGACGCGCAGCGGCTTCTCGTAGAGTAGGTACGCAAAGAAGGGAGTTTATGTAGGGTGCGTTACGCTACGCTAACACACCCTAAGCGATCGGTTCCCCTATGGTATAGAGATTAACAAAATCTAAAATTTTTCATCACTTGACTTAAGTCAAGGCATTATGCGGTATTAAGTGTGGCGGGAGAAGCGATTGAAGCTGTTGAAGGCTATTACTACGCCGGATGAGGATTTGGCGGCTTGTTTGGCTTAGGGGGTTTTGGGGTTATTCATCCAGCAACTAGCACAGTAACGACTGGTGGAACAATTTCATTATCTTCATACGTTACAAACAGTGGTGCAAGTGCAGCAGGGGCTAACTATACGAGATACTGGCTCTCAAACGACACAACTTTAGATAGCAGTGATACCTTCATTGACTATCAGTATGTCAGCCCATTGAGTGCAGGATCATCGCAATATAACAGTTACAATTTTACCTACAACAGTAGTTGGGGTACGGGAACAAAGTATGTATTATTCCAAGCTGATAGTACTAATCTTGTCTCTGAAAGTAATGAGTCTAACAATTTAGCTTATGCCACTATTGTGGTTAATCCTAATTCCAATACAGGTGTGCCAACTACCTATCAACCGTTTAATGCAAGTCAAGTCTTTTCTCTCAACAGCAACTCTGGGGCAAACCATACTATTTATCTAGATTTTGATGGTCATACTACCACAGGCACTGCTTGGAATAATTCTTATGGCAGTACCATTACAACTCCCGCGTATGATACAGATGGAAATACTTCTAGTTTTTCAACTGCTGAACTTGAAAACATCTGGAATATTTGGCGGCGTGTAGCAGAAGATTTCATTCCTTTCAATGTGAATGTAACTACAGCCAGCCCTTCTCCCTCTGATTTAATTAAAAGTGATAATAGAGTTAGCATCAATCGCTACCTCAGTGGAGGAAAATATTATCTGCGTCTTATGGGAACAGGAAAAGGAGATCTGATTACGGGATACAGTAATTACGGTAGCTTAGGACAATACTCTATCACTGGCACTCTTAGATAAGACTTGCATCCGTAACTCATCGATCCGATCTTTCTGGAGAATACTACTTCTCAGAAAGATCGCTTTGTTATTACGGAGATCTTGCACCAGCACGAAAACCATACTTTATTGAGAGTATTGCAGCTTGAAAGCCTTGATTATTCGTTGAAAAATATAGTTTTCCATGTCTTGTTGAGAATGGTGCAAGATGTGAGTTTCGTCGGTTAATACATCCGAAAATGTTAGAAATAAATCACAGCAGGCATTTGACTTTTGAATGGGTGACTTTTGCTATATATATCCCACCCAACTTAATCTAATCACCCTCACAAATATCTCAACAATCCTAACCCTCAAAAAACCTTCCTCCCAGCCAAATGTTCCTCAATTTCCTTCCTACTCCGCCAAACGGATCGCAATTCATTCCGACTATATAATACTAACTGATCGCCAATATGCTCTGAACCAGGTTGAGTAGCATTCCCATAAACATTCAATACCTTAGCCTTAACTGGATCAGAAAACTCAATCGCCGCAATATAACTATCCCCAGAAAAAGATTGAAAACGCCCGCCAGTAGTTGGGGCTAAATCAATTACCCGAAAACTTCCCAACATTCCCGGCGCACCACTCGCGGGTAAATCAACTTTACCGTAATGCAATCTTACTACTTCACCCCACGGTATATCTAGGGACGTGTAGACTAATTTAACAGTAGTCGCAGCCGCTTCCAGTACTTTTACCGCACCTGCGGGATCGGCTAAAGCATCAGGAGTTGTCAGGGGTGATTTTGCATTCCAAGGTGTAGCAAACCAATTGGAATTAGGCATAGATATCGCCCAAATACTAAAAAGTACAGCACCTCGACTATCCGCATCTCCTTTCCGATCCCAAGCTGCTAAAACATCAGCCGCTTCAATTGCTAACTTACTCCCAGATTCTCTGGCTGCGGCAATTAATTCATCCAAAATTCGCTCCGCTAATTCCATCCGAGATGAGAATTTATCGACAATCATTTCTTCATAGCTAATTTTCGGCTTTTCCATCAGCATTCGCACGGAACGTTGGGCACGAAAATCCATAAATTTGGGAGCAATGTAAGCTGGATAATCATCAGGATTTAGTACTTGGGGAAATGTAGTTGTCCAAGGTGGATCGTTGGCATTTTGCAACCAGCCGCTGGGTGGATTTAGGACGCGAGGTAAGTCTTGATAGGGATGATATTTTGTCCACAATGTTGCTGAAGTATCACCAGGAATTATACCTTGCCAATATTGCCAATCTCCTTTATCACGGATAGGTACATCACCATTAAATAGATGTAAAACATGTCCTTCTTTGTCGGCGTACATAATAGTAAACATCGGCAATTGCAAGGGTTTGATTGCTGTTTCAAACTCTTTAAGATTATTAGCCTGCGCCATATCCCAGAATTGTGCCATAATCTGAGATTTATCTAAACCAACTACCCGCAAGGCAATTGCTTTCCCATTTTTCTCTCCTACTACAGGACCATGAATAGAACGTTTTATAATTAACTTCTCTTCCCGCAGCGTACCATCTGCTTGTTTTACCTTTAATGTTTGAGTTTCTATCTCAAAAGGACGAACATTTCCATCCCACAAATACCCGCCATCTGCTAATGTCAACCCATAACTATCCCAACCGTCAATCGTGTTAACAGTAAATGTCCAACCTAAATTATTATTAAACGCGATCGCTAATACTGGCATCCCCACCAAAGCCACGCCATAAGCATCAATCCCTGGCGCTGTTAACTGGGCTTCATACCAGAGGTATAAATCAGACCAAGGTAAGTGGGGATTTGCTAATAGCATAGCATTGCCGCTGGTTGTATGGTGCGGTGCGATCGCCCACGCATTAGAACCTGTTTGTATGGGCACGGGCGAAGGATTCGGAGAGATAATTTTTGGTAAAGCCGAAAGGTTATCCCCCGAATCTTTCGCCCCTACAGATTGTGGGTTGAGAGACAACTTGACAAACGCTTTCTTAGAAGCAAGTGTCTCTACTTTTTGAGGATTAACTAAAAAATTAAAATGAATTACCCGCTGAATGTGAGCTAAAATATCCACACCATTTACTGGTAAAACTACCTTGAATTTATCCTCAATTTCATCTAAATTTTCCTTGGCATAACTATTAATTCCACTGGCAAAAGCATCCAAATAATCCCGCATAATCGGAGTTTGTGCCTCATACCATTCCTGCGCCCTTTCCGGAATTCCCATACTTCTGACATACTTGTCAGATTTCAGATATTTCTCTCCCCAATATTCCGCAGCCCTGCCTCGTGCTTGTCCGTAGAGTTGTAAAATTAGGTTACCGTGGCTAGTTGCTTGCGCCCATCCCATCGCCTCAAATAAATCTTCTGAATCTTTAGCGTAGATATGGGGAACACCCCAAGTATCCCAAAGAATTTCGGTTTGTTCTATTCCAGCTACTGGGCGGTAAATGCCTAGGAATAAACATAAAGTAAAACTTAGTAATGAGAGAAGGATAATTGAGATTGCGCTTTTTTTTGATAACATTTTTATTAAATATAGCCAAATACTTGTTTGATGAACTAGTCTGCCTTCAAAAGTGATGCTAAAACTCTATTGATTTCTTCTCTTATTAAACTTGCGTTCCTTATAAAGACTTGAATTCTGATAATGTATTTGCCTTTTTATTTGATGTTCCCAACTTGGGCGTGTACTCTGAACATAACCGGATTAGTTCTAGGAGTAGATTTAAGTATTTCGTATCATCATTCATGATAGATTATATTGTTTTTTGCTCAAAATATTCAGGATATGCCTGAATAAATTTATCAATTTGACTAGCGATTAAATGACCAATTATCGGCGGTACTGCATTACCTATTTCCAGCATATTTTGACTAGCAGAATGAGGAAAAACAAATTCATCGGGAAATGATTGCAGCCTTGCACATTCTCTAACTGTTAATCGGCGTTCTAGTAAATAATGAAAATGAACTCTTGCTTTCATATTTGCCCTAACTGTGTAAGCAATTTCTCCTTTTTTAGATTTTTGATCTCCTTGTCCAGCCCCTTTAGTGGCTTTTGTGGCTACAAAATACTGGCTTTGATTGGGTATAGTTTCATCATCAATTTCTACCAGATCTCCTATTGCTCGATCAATTGTAACATATTGAAAAAATAATTCTGGTGTTGGCGGTTGTGGGAAGGCTAAAATATCTGAACGGACACCAATTAAAAATAGCCTGCTTCTGCTTTGAGGCAAACCAAAATCTGGGCAATAAATATGCCATACTTTAAAAGTATATCCAACCGATTCCAATTCATTGATGATGTGCCTTAAAATTTTCCCATTCTCAAGTTTTTCTAAAAAGGGTACATTCTCTCCTACTACAATTTCGGGCTTATGTAGGTTCATATAGTCTTTCATCACATTATATAATTCACCCCTAGAACCTTTAAGTCCTTTTTTAAGACCACATGATGAAAAATCCTGACAGGGAAATCCACCAATCAGGATATTAGCATGAGGTAGTAACCTCATATCTAGGTTACTTAGGTCTACTGTAGTGACATCATTTGAGATATTTAACCCATAAGTTTCTGTAGCCTTTTCGTCAATATCATAAGCATGTACAATTTTATATGGCAGAGATTGATATTCTTTATTGAGAAAAGTGAATCCTCCTAAAAAACCTAAATCAAGACCACCGCATCCAGAAAAGAAGGAAATTACCTTGACATAATCTTTGATCTTATCTGATTTTGACAGAGTATAATTGATCTGATTCTTGACAGAAGGATTATCCTTGAATCCATACTGAAAAATAGGTTTTCTTTTTAAAGCTTTTCTTTTGGGTAATCCAGATTTTGTCCGCATGTAATTCTGATTTAATCGCCGTATTTTTATTGTTAGCGAATAGATTATACTATCTAAAGTAGAATAGATTGTTTCAGGCATTAAACTTATCTGAGTGAGGATTGTTATGGCTTCTCTTGGAGACGCTATGCTAGCGCAGAGCTTCCCTAACGCCCAACCCAGGCATCGCCAAATCCCAAATCAAATCTGTCCTTTCACTCAAACTGCTTAATTTCCTGGAAAAATCAAGGTATGATAGTTGTATAGAAGTCTATATACGACTATCATACCATCTATTTACCATCGAAACAATATTACTTATTCCCTCATTAGTTAGCCTGTACAAATTATTAGTATTATCCCAATACAACCTTGAATAATCACCCTCTGCCATAACAGGTTCAAGAATCCATTTATAATAACCTTGTCCGTTTTTCAGAGTAAAAAAAAATAAACAAACGGGAAAAGAAAATTCAGCGATAAATTGACTTAAACCTAAATCAATCTGAATTTCGACAATATCTTTACTTTCAATTAATTTAGGGGTAGAAACTGTGGCTTTAACCTGAACTCCAAAAATCCTCCCCGTATAACTTCCATCTTTAAGCAGTGTCACTAAAAAATCTAAGCCACAATCTTTTTGCTCTCTCTGTCTGGAAATTATGAGGTCATCGCGACGAGTCAAATTTCTGTTACTTCATCAATACCAACTATATAGGTGGGCGCTACATAAGCGGCTATCCCACGTATATGATCTTGAGGAACTTTAACCTTGAGGCGGTTGAGTTTCTTTGTATAACCTGTTCTTGTTGTTTTGACTTGTACGAAAAAATAAGTAATAATAGATTCAGTCCCTACCAACTCAACGATAAAATCAACATACTGCCATTTATCTCCTAAAAACTGCGGTTTGAAAATGGGACGAGATCGATCGTGAAATTCAGTCATCAAAACTGTAAATATTGCCTCTCCTCTCTGTCCAAGTGTGTCTCTCATCTATATAATACTCTATGCCCATCTACAGTCCTGACCCCATCACCTTTCATGGTATCACTGGTCATCGCCACTGGATACACCAACCTTTCACCTTTACTGGAGTTCCTGATATCGATGAACGACTTAGTGGCTTCCCCGCAGCCATTTTTCTCCCCCAAAATCGACCACCACAGGAGACACCTTTAGTCATCGGATTGCAAGGAATGTGTGCCCCTTACGGGTTGAATGCTTTTATTGTACCCACATTAACCCAAATGGGAATAGCGGTGGCTTTATTTGACACTCCTCTGGCTGGAGAAAGGAGTCTGGTGCGGACTTTCTCTGCTATAGTGCAAAATGAAATTCAGCCATTATGCGATCGCAATATTCCCTTTGACAGTAAACTAATCTTACAGATATTCAACTGTACGGCACGGGATATTAGTTTGGTGCGGGATTTTTGTCGCAATCGCTATAATTTAACAGATAACAGACTTGCCCTATTTGGCGTTAGTATGGGAGTCTTACAAACTGCCTTTGCCTTCACAGCTAATGGGATTGGAGAAAGGTTACTTGGTACAATTGGTCATGCCAATCTTCAGAGTTTTGCTAAAAGTTGGGGCACTCCTATTTTACCATATTTAGCTGCTTCACCTTTGGGCAAATTAGCAGAAGTATTACTAGAAAAAATCCAACCAGACTTAAAATCTATTATTCCAGTATTACGCCTATCCAAATCTCTCCAAGATTCCGATAAATACGCTCATGCTTGTAACCCCATGACTTACATTGATAGAGTGAATCCTTCACATAGAGTTCGCTTCCTCATTGGTGAAGGGGATGGCTTAGTTAATATAAGAGATGCCAAAGCTTGTGCTAAAAGATTTCCTGATGGAGAATGTTATGTAGTTCCCGGTATGGGTCACGGTACGCACAAGTTTGGTCCTTTATTCGTCGATCATGTTCGCTATTTTTTAGCCACCCAACTAGGTGATTGGCGAACTTATTGAACTAGCGAATATCTTAACGTAAGATCAGCTTCTATCTGTAGGGTGCGTTATGCGAAAGCTAACGCACCACTATTCTCTTCTTTGCGTACCTTTGCGCATTCCTTTGCGTTCTTTGCGTTAAAAAAACAGCTTCTATCTGTAGGGTGCGTTATGCTTTGCTAACGCACCAATATTTTACTTTCTTCCACAAAGCAACCCATAACGAATCAACCCACGCCGATAACCTTGACTCATTAAACCCAGTGAAAGGGCAGCTTCAATTGTAGTCCACCCACTTTTCACCAAACCCAAAATCGCTTGAGGATTGAAGGCAGAATCAATCACAATATCCCAAAATGGCTCAACTCCATCGGACCAATCTGCCGTGCAAACATTTTGAAAAGAAAGATTATGGGCAATAACATCATACTCTGGCAAAGAAATAACGTAAGGCAAACAATAAACTCGATAAATTTCTGCCAAATACTGTTTTTCTTCATCCGTCAATTCTCCCGTTGCTGGTGTTATTGGACGGTGACACCATGTTGCCATTAAAAAAGTCCCTCCTGGTTTCAGGACTCGGTAGCATTCTGCCATAAACTTTTCCTTATCTGGCATGTGTTCCCCACTTTCCATCGACCAGACAAAATCGAAACTATTATCCTCAAAAGGCATATTCAAAGCATCAGCAACTTGGAACTGAACCCTTGTCTCCAAAGCAGCTTCAGCCGAACGTTCTCTTCCCCTTGAGGCTTGGACTGGACTTAGAGTAATACCGCTAACATTGGCATTATATTTCTGTGCTAAGTAAAGTGAACTACCGCCAATTCCACAACCGACATCGAGAATTTCATTGGCTTCCTTTACTCCAGCCCAATTTAAAACTTCTTCAATTAAATCAATTTGCGCCTCTCGCCTATTTTTTTTCTCTCTCCCCGTCCGTCCGTAGTAGCCATGGTGCATGTGTTCGCCCCAAATCTGTTCCCACAGACCGGAAGATGCGTCATAAAATTGTTGAATTTGCTGAGAAAGATTCGATGCCATAGATTTTACGGGTTGGTAATTTATGATTAGACCTCTTGCCAAAATCCTAGAAAAGCGATGGCGACCCCCCATAGAGTAGGATATTGACTTTTGCCAGAAGTATCATGATACTTAATTTCAGGGGATTTAAGTTAATCTGTATTTTATACAAGATCTCTCTTACATCCCTATTTCCTTTAATCATTGGATTTGACTAAATCGCTCAATGACCATCTCACGAACAATTTGCCTGGGATTCCTCGCCGTGATTACTGTGGGGGCTATCCTGCTCATGATGCCATTTTCTACAAGTAGTGGCACCTGGAATGACCCAATTGTCGCACTTTTCACTTCTACCTCTGCTGTCTGCGTTACTGGTCTTGGGGTTGTTGATACGGGCAGTTATTTCTCTGGCTTAGGTCAGTTTGTTGTGGTCGCCCTAGTCCAAATTGGTGGCTTGGGCTATATGACCACCACAACCTTTCTCATCCTTTTGTTAGGGCGCAGATTTGACTTGAGACAGAAAATGGCGATTCAACAAGCTTTAGACAGACCAGGACTGCAAGATAGCGCTCAATTAATCCGCTCAATAATTGCCACCACATTAATTTTTGAAATCACTGGCATTTTCTTGCTGCTAGTGGTTTTTGTCCCTGAATATGGATTCAATCGAGGACTATGGCTAGCAATTTTCCATAGTGTTAATTCATGGAATAATGCAGGATTCAGTCTATTTCCAGATAATTTAATTGGCTATCAGTCTTCTATCTTGTTAAACCTGGTCGTCACCGGATTGATTATATTTGGCGGAATCGGTTATCAAGTGATTTTTGAAGTCTATCTGTGGTTTTGCGGTCGCTTTCTTAAAAACCACCGAAAAATCATATTTTCTCTCAATTTTAAAGTAGCTACCAGCACTACTTTATTTCTTTTGATTGCGGGAACAATTGGATTTTTTATCATAGAATTGAGAAATCCTGATACCTTTGGCTCCTTGAATTTTAAAGATAAATTACTGGTTGCCTGGTTTCAGTCTGTAACTCCCAGAACCGCTGGGTTTAATACCATTGATATTGGGAAAATGACTACGGCTGGTTTATTTCTGACCATTGCTTTAATGTTTATTGGTGCTAGTCCTGGGGGTACGGGTGGGGGCATAAAAACTACAACTATGCGAGTCTTAACCAGTTGTACTAAGGCGATTCTACAAGGGAAAGAAGAAGTTGCTCTTTATGAGCGCCAAGTGGCAATTAATCTAATTATGAAGGCGATAGCAGTGTTGGTAGGTTCAGTAATAACGGTGCTAGTCGCGACCATTTTAATTGCTATAGCTGACCCCCATTTTGATTTGGTTAACATTCTATTTGAAGTGGTTTCAGCTTTTGCTACTGTTGGTCTTTCTACCGGAATTACCGCTAAGGTTTCAACCTTTGCTAAAGTTATTTTAGTCATCACTATGTATCTAGGACGAGTCGGGATTTTGTTGTTCATGTCAGCTTTTTTAGGAGATCCCCGTCCCAGTTCCGTTCGCTATCCAGAAGAAAACCTTCTTGTGGGATAGTTAATGCAGAATGATGAAGTATAAAGGATGAAGGATGAAGGATGAAGGATAAAGGATGAAAGATGAAAGATACAGGATAAAAGATACAGGATTAACGGTGAAGAGTGAAGAGTTAAATTATTTTTTGACTTTTGACTTTTGAATGGATGACTTTTGACTTCTGCCATTGATTATTAGTATAAAGGAAAAGATTGTGAACTTGTCATCATTAGGTTTTTTTCGCAATTTACGCAAAGACAATCAACAATTTGGAGTAATTGGCTTAGGGCGCTTTGGTCGGGGTGTTTGTGCAACTTTGTATAGACAAGGTTACCAAGTAATGGGAACTGATATCGATGAAAAAAGAGTTGCCCAAGCTTTATCCGATCAGATAATTTCCCATGCGGTACAACTAGATTCAACTGAACTTTCAGCTCTCAAAGAAGCAGGGATTTTTGAATGCGATACTGTCATTGTCGCGATTGGTAACTATTTACAAGAAAGTATTATTACCACCCTGAATGTCAAGGAGGCAGGAGTACCCTATGTGGTTGCCAAAGCATCCTCCGAAGTCCATGGGAAGCTATTACAAAGAGTGGGGGCAGATCATATTGTCTATCCAGAATATGAAGCAGGTTGTGCCCTAGCGAGATCGATCACCAAACCTTCAATTTTGGATCGATTTGACCTAGACTCCAACCATAGTATTGTAGAAGTATTAGTCCCCGAAGAATTTCATGGCAAAACGGTTATGGAATTGCAACTGCGAACTCGCTACGGACTAAATGTGTTAGCTTTAGGTCAAAACGAGCAGTTTGAGATTAACCCCGATCCTACTACACGTTTAGCCAAGGGATCTCGTATGGTAGTAATTGGTTCAACGCGAGATCTTGAACGTATGCCAATGTAAGTTGTTGGTTATTTGTTGCTGGTTATTTGTTGTTGGTTATTTGTTGTTTGTTTGTTGTTAAGCTGCTGTGCATTTAAACTGTATATTTTCAATTTAGGGAAAAAGTCATCAAACCCTCTCCCCTGCTCCAAAAAACCCTGCTCCCCCTCACCCAAAACAGATAAATTAAAAGCGTGACAGCTTATTGGTTGTTTGTTATTCGCAATTGGCTTAAACTAATTGTTGTTGTAAGATAGGCATCTCGTCTGCCAAAGTTATTAGTTATTTGAGCAACAACCAACAACTAACAACCAACAACTAACAACCAACAACTAACAACCAACAACCAACAACTAACAACTAACAACCAACAACCAACAACCAACAACTAACAACCAACAACCAACAACCAACAACCAGCAACTAACAACTAAGGAGTAGGTGGTGTATTTAGCTGCTGAATATACTTATCCAACTCGTCAATCTTTTCCAGATTCCCTTCCTGAATGAACAATCTCCTCGCTTCCTGGAAAAAGGAACCTGATTCAGCACCTCGTCCAGACTGCTGTAGTGCTATCCCAATATTATAAAAGGCTAGTGACAGCTTGGAATTGAGAAAAATAGCTTCTTGATATTGGGCAATTGCAGGTTCGTACTCCTTATTTTGATGGAGTGCTACTGCCAAATTATAATGGGTTATGGCATCGTATGAATCGATTGCCACTGCTTTTTTCAGAACAACAGCAGCATCCTCATACTCGTTGTTTTTGGTTAGTACTGCTCCCAATTGTCGGTAAGCATCCACATTGTTAGGTTCCAGTTGGGTTACCCAATCAAAGCGACGAATAGCTTCCTTTAAATCCCCTTCCTTAATTAAAATTAGACCTAATTGATAGTGAGCAGGAGCAAATTTAGAGTCAAGTTTGGTTACGGCTAAAAAAGCAGTTTTGGCTTCCTCTTGTCGCTCTTGCTGAACTAGGAGTAATCCCAACTGATACTGAGCTTGGAGCAAGTTCGGATTCGTGCTAACTGCTTGTTGCAGTGCGGTAATCGCAGGTTCAATCTGGTTTTGCTTCACAAAAAGCAATCCTAAATTATATTGAGCAGAGGAATATTTAGGGTTAAGACGAACCGCTTCATTATAGGCGGCAATTGCATCAGAAATCTGACCCTTAGACTCAAATGCTAAACCCAAGTTATACCGAGCTTCTGCTAAATTTGGATTTAAAGAGAGCGCCCTGAGATAAGATATAATCGCATCATCTGTCTTGCCTTGCTGATAGAAAGTTAACCCCAGATTGTAGTGAGCCTCTGGCATATTTGGGTTAAGATTAATGGCAAGTTGGTATTGCTCTGCTCCTGACTCGATCCTACCTTGCTCGACAAGGGAATTCCCCAACAAATAACGCGCCATCGGGATAAAAGGATCGAACTGAAGCGCTTTGCGAAATGCCATCTCTGCCGCTGGAAAGTCTTTGCGGTTATAGCGCGTCACCCCTTGCTGAAAGTAAGTTGCTGCCTCCAGATTTTCGCTGTATAAACCCTCGACTAATTGCTTAGTGTGCTGATTTTCTGGAACCTTACCAGCCCAAGCCGCAAGAGGAGGAGTTACACTCAGACAGAGAATAGCAGCGGCAAGCAGCGGTATCTGTTTGTATTGTTTGGACATAAGCAAAAGCTTGACCCCCGTTTCTATAATCCAGCATTTTAGCTGATGTGGGATGTATATTATAGAATCGCCCACAGGAATAACCAGTGCCAGTTACCAGATTGTCCCCTCTATAAATCATTCAAACCGCGAACTTTGGTTATCATCGCCACCTTTAGCGGTAGTCGCTATCACTAGTTGCTCATTACCCTCACACCTATCAGTGATGGGTTTCTACTGTTAAATTATCAACCTTCAACCTTCAACCTTCAACCTTCAACCTTCAACTTTCATCCTTCATCCTTCATCCTTCATCCTTCCATGAGCAATACCGCAGAAATTCTCCCCAAGCACCAGCATCCATTATTAACGCTTCACTCCATCCCTGCGGCATTAGTTGCCCTCCGCTTTTTGATTGCGCCACTCCTGTTATTGGAGGCATTTTATGGTTTCGGGCGCGTCTGGTTTATGACAGGATTTGCGATCGCGTTTCTTTCTGATATTTTTGATGGTGTTATTGATCGTCGTCTGGGAGTCAGTACAGCATCTTTGAGAAGAGCGGATAGTTGGGCTGATGTTTGCTTATATTTGTGCGTTTCTGCTGCGGCATGGCGATTATATCCTGACGAAATTATGGCTTGTTGGTTGCCATTATCCCTAGTAGTAGCACTTCAAGGAGTCTGGTGGGTGGTAAATTTGCTAAAATACGGTCAACCCGCCAGTTACCACACTTATTCAGCTAAACTTTGGGGCTTAATTCTATTTGTTGCGACAATTGCTCTATTTGGTTTTGATTATGGCGGAATTACCCTTATGTTGGTGGGCATTGTTGGTATAGTTCATACTGTGGAAGAAATTGCCATGACTCTCATTTTGCCAACCTGGACTCATGATGTACTTAGTATTGTCCACGCCTTACAATTACGTCGGGAGTTTAGGAATTTATTAGTTTACTTGGACAAGTAACGATCTCTACAGCCAAGTTTTTTAATGATTTAAGTCCAGGGCTTTCTCTAACAGCTAAAGACTTTGGCTCGTACTTGCTATAAATATAATGACCTAGAGAATCAAAACTATTTACTAATGCTAAAAACTCTCTTCAATATACCTCCCCAGGACAAACAAAAAATAGCTATTATTGGTGCTGGCGCTATGGGAGTATCCATAGCGTCTATTCTAGCCAGATTAGGAATTGCTGATATAACTATTTTTGAAGCTGAATCAAAACCTTTTAACACCAAAGGATCTTCAATTAACAATACAGGAATATTACATCATTTTGTTTATGGTGGACATCCCAATACTTTAGCACAGTTCTTCCACCAAAGTCTCTTATTTAGAAAGCTAATGCCCGATTATGTTTTGGGAGACAGTCATGTAAATTATCTCGTGCCTAATGAAATAGGAAATACAGCCATTTACCAAGATGGTGTAACCTTCCAAGATGTTGCTGATTCATTGATACAGATTTATCAAAATCATTTGCAAGACTATCCCTATGATAATTTTTGGGGTCAACCTGAAGATTTAATCAAAACCATTCATGAAGATGAAATGCAATCCTTATTAGGTGAAGTTTCTCAATCGCCAACAGGCAATACTTGGTTAGCTAATGAAAAAAGAGATGGAATTTTCGCTGGGGCATTAAAAGTAAAACAGTCTGTCTTAAATATGGGGGAATATATTTGCCATCTCATTAACTTGATTGAATTATTGTCAGCCCAAAAACTAGTCGATATTAAATACACTAAAAAAGTCAATTATATTGACATAAATAACAGCGGTTTTCAGTTAAAAATTGATTCTAGCGATTCGCAGGATTTCGATATAGTAATTAATGCGGGTTATGCGAGAGGTTTAGGCATTACAATACCCTCGATAACAGCCGAAGAAGAAAAAGAAGGAAATTTAGTAAAACTTAAAGTTTATGGGTTATACAAAATACCCCCAAGTCTTCACTTGAAAATGCCTAAACTGAAAGAAACTTTTTCAAGTACCATAATGATTAGAGGTCAGTATGGAGGAATAATCAATGTGGGATACGATTGTATCGCTATCTTTTCTGGATTAGAATATAATCAGCATGAGTTACACTTTCCTCTGGATGGATTTACCAGGAATCTCCCGATAGAATGGTTGGAAAATATTGAGAAAATAACGGGCAGGAGTGAAGAAGACTTTCTGTCATCTATAAAAGATGATCTTTCCAGATGGATTCCTTGGGTTAAGGAGCTTGAAGCTGTTAAGCTTAAAAAAGCATTTCAAGTTTATCCAGGTAGAAAACCTGCTAATGATTTGGAAGCTGCCCAAAGAGATGATAATCCTGTTCGCTATATGTATCAACATAAAAGTGGAGGAAAATATATTCATATCCCTGGATTTAAGTTAACATCAATTCCCTACTATGCTTTTCAGACTGTACTGGAAATATTATCTATTTATACAACCAGAAAAATTCTGACTCAAGCAGAAGTAAACAATCATATATATATCAATAATAATTCTCAAATAATTCTCTCATCTGAAATGGAATATGCACTGGGTAAAAACTTACCTCAAACGGACTATTCTCAAAGAGTAAAAATCATAAAAGAATGGGAAATTTATTAGCCTGTAGGGTAGGTAATGTCTAAAATCAGCCGTTGAATTAGATTACAGATTCCCTGATATACATTGCCCACCCTACTAATCAAGACAACAATTAGTCATTAGCTAATAGCTATTAGCTAACAACTAACAATTAGAATCTGTTAAAAACGCTGCTATTCCTTCATTTCTGCCGGACGCACAGTTAATACCTGAGTATGCCCACCTCGCTGCACCTTCACACTCAATGCCTCACCAATTCGGCTATTTTCCACTAAGTTTTGCAACTGTTCAGGAGTGGTTATGGTTTGTCCGTCCATTTCAGTAACGACATCACCGCGACGGAAACCACTCGCAGCCGATGGACTTTTTGGCATGACTTTTACCACTAGTACACCATTGATTTCAGGGAGCATAAATGCTGTATTAGGGTCTTTATTATACTCCTTAGCAATTGATGGAGTGAGGGGGATCATAGAAATACCAATGTAGGGATGAGAGACTTTTTCGCCGCGAGCTAATTGATCTTTAATAGACTTAGCTTTATCGATAGGAATAGCAAATCCAATCCCTTGAGCATCGGCACGAATAGCGGTATTAATCCCAATTACTTCACCTTGGGCATTCACCAAAGGACCACCGGAATTACCGGGATTAATGGCAGCATCAGTTTGTATGAAATCGAGACGTTTATCAGGGATACCCACTTGAGCGCTAGAGCGATTTAGGGTACTAATAATTCCCAGAGTAACGGTATTTTCTAATCCTAGAGGATTACCGACTGCGATCGCCCAATCTCCCACCTGAAGTTGGCTGGAATCTCCTAATGGCGCTACAGGTAGGTTTTCGCCATCAATTTTAACTACTGCTAAGTCTGACAGTTCATCAATTCCCCGCACTTCTCCTTTAAAAGTCCGTCCGTCTTTGAGGGTAACTGTTACTTTATCTGCACCGCTGACAACGTGAGCATTCGTAATAACGATCCCATTCGGTTCAACAATAAATCCAGATCCTTCTCCTTGCTCGTGATATTCTTGGGGAGGATTGGGTAATATCTCTTCACCAAAGAAACCACGGAAAAAAGGATCGTCAAAGAAGGGATCTTGAACTCTTTTTGTAATAGTTGTTTCTGTTTCAATCCGGACTACAGCAGGCCCAACTCGCTGTACGGCGGCTGCGATAAAGCTGTGGGTATTCCCTGGTGAAACGGGAATGTTATTCAATTCATCAGCAAGAGCTACAGACTGATTAGATGAGAAGGAAAGATTGGGAATTAATGGGTTTGGAAATACCTGAAAGGCAGTCAAGGTTAAAACGATCAAAACAACGGCTAAAGCATCAGTGCCGATTTTACGCCAAGGGAGGAGGGGTTTCTCAGAGGATGACATTGGGTAAATTCTCACAAATTGGTTATTGGTTCTTGGTTGCAAGTCATTTCAGTCATTCCGACATTATAGTCGATAACTCTTTTAAGAGTTTACGGGAAACAGGTAATTTTATTATTCCTCCTTCAATAACTAACAACCAATAACCAATAACTAACAAGGGGCTGCCATCCCCTTGTTCAATTTCCCTAACCAATAACTAACAAGGGGCTGCCATCCCCTTGTTCAATTCCATGACTCTTGCCAATCACCCAATTACGGCGGAAAAAACGAGCCAAAGCAGACTCTTCTAAGGATAAATAAATAGGGCGGCCATGGGGACAAGTGCGAGGATTTCGGGTGGCTTTCCATTGGTTTAATAAGGTCTGCATTTCTGGCAAACTCAAGGCTGTACCATTGCGAATTGCACTACGACAAGCTGTTGCTACTTGAGCTGTTTCTAAATCTCCACCTAAACTTAATTCTAACAGAGCATCAGGACAATCAGATCGTTCTTTGAGAAGTGATGGAGCATTACGAATAGCCCAAAGTTGTTCACCAAAGGGTTCCACTTCTATGCCAATCCGTTGCAGTTGTTCGACTTGAATTGATGTCAAATAGTTGAGAATAATAGGTGTTTCTAAGGGGACAAGTTGCCAGCGATCGCAAATTTGTTCATATAATACTCGTTCGTGGGCAATATGTTGTTCAATTAACCACATTCCTGTGGGATGTTGTGCCAAAATATACCTATTATGAACTTGGGCAACTGCTTGGAGTTCAATTAGTCCAATATCAGCATTTTTCTGAGTTTGTTTATCCTCTTGAGTTGCTTCTATGGCACGATTTAGATTGTAACCTCCTTTGGCTTCCGATGCTTTGAGTAATTTACCCACTCGCTGAGATTGGAGGGCTTCTGGTAAATTAGTTGGACTAATCCGCAGTGCTTGTTCAATTGTTTGGGTTATTTTTTCTTTCCAGTAGGAGAGGGAATGTAAGTAAATTTCTGCTTTAGCTGGATGGCGATTCCAGTCAATTTGACTGGGACAAATTTGGAGGTGAATGAAACAAATAGGATAACGATCTCGGGGTAATGTTCGCGCCATAGCCGCCAGGATTGTTTGCTCTAATTCTGGCGATCGCACGAAGCGTCCGTTAGTTGCTACTCTCACCCAATCTGGGCGATGTCGGTGGCAACGATCCGGTAGTCCTAATAGTACTTTTATTTCTGATAGTTTTGTTTCTAAACAGGATAAGTTTTGTTGATTCTTTGAGTAGGATATGTTTTGTTGATTTTCTGAATAGGATGGTTTTTCTTCAGAGGTTATCGGTTTTGCCAACATGTTATCGTCTAAACCAGAGCGTAGATTTGGTGTGGGAACTTTTACTATTAATTCTTGTAAATCGCTCACCCGCACCTGTTTAATTATTTGGGGTAAAATTTGTTTGGCGCTATTACTAGGACTAATAGTAAACCAGGGACGATCGTTTTGTTGAACTTGCCATGTGACATGGGGATGACAGAGGGCAATATGTTGAATTGTAGTTTGTATTGCTCGTAATTGTTGAGGAATTGAGGGTAATCCTTGACGGCGAAGTTGCCAATTACCAAATAAATTAGAAACAGTTACAACCGTACCAGGTGCGATCGCAATAGATTCTACAACCAAAGGTTCTCCTTGGGAATTATACCCCGCACGCCACCCTTCAAATGTACCTGTCAGGCGACTACAAATCTCTAACTCTGCCAGTGCTGCTATACTATGCAAAGCTTCCCCACGAAATCCCAAACTAGTAATGTTCCACAGATCGTTACTACTGCAAATTTTACTAGTACTATGGGGGGATGCAGCTTGTTGCAAATCGGTCAAATTCATGCCAGTACCATTATCAGCAACTCGTACCCGCCACAAGTCAGAGTAAACCGCTACAGATATCCGGTTAGCATCTGCATCAAGAGCATTTTCTACCACTTCTCGCACCACTGCGGCTAAGGAATCAATCACCTCACCAGCAGCAATGAGATCGACTACCTCGGCAGACAGAGTTTGAATTTTTCCTGGAAGCATTGATATCAAGTTTTAAGTTAGAGTTATTAAAAAATACAATATTAACTCAGATCTTGCACCAGTGGACAAAACCGCCAGTGGCTATCAGCCACTGTCTAATAGCTTAAGTCCGTTAAAACGGACTAAAATCCAGATTAATAGCTGTTTTTTGTAGGGTGGGCACTTCCCTGGAGAAGTTGAAAAGCTGATGATTACGTTAGTGGGGAGTGCCCACCATTAATCCTTATTACTGATTTTCTGCAAATCATTTAATACTTCATTCATCTGGTTAATGGTTGATTTAATTTGATGATATTGTTCATCTTTTTCATCCTCAGACCAATTTTTGCTATTCTGTTCCATTAATTTGATAGCATCCAATATAGATGTTAAGGGAATCCGTAACTCGCCCTCGATAGTGGAAATAGAAATAGATCGTTCATCGAAATATTGTTTTTCCCATTTCCGATCCTTATTCAGATCCACTTGTCTCAGTTTCCGTTCGGTAAGATCATCTTTGGTATCGCTAATCTTTCTCCCGATGTAAATTAAATTTTTTCCGCCTTTAATTTCAGTTTCAATGGCTGAACAGGAAAAAGCCACAGTAATAATTTTCCCTGTTTTAGTTCGGCATGATACTTCAATATGATTAAGTGTTTCATCAGGAACTCTCGGCGACAGATAATTTACCTGTTGCAGAAAATCTTCATTAGTAACGATCCTCGAAATAGGTAAATTAATTAACTCTTCCTGACTATAGCAAAATAACTCAGTCGCGTATTTATTAACAATCTTGATCAGTCCAGACGCAGTGGTAACAAATAGGATATCCGCGATGGAGTTGATAATTCGATCTATATAATTTTGAGATATCGTTAAGCTATTGACTAAAAGACATGCTTCGTTAGCTCTCTGAGCCAAGGCTTGCTGCAAAGCCATCCGTTCCGTTGCATCTTCAAAGAAAATAATCAACCGATTTTCATCAAATTCTTGATATCGGCTAATATATAAATCAAAATAAATATATAGCTCATGACGATCTAGATCTGATGTTCTGGCAATACCTTCTAATTCAAAACTCAGTCTTCGTCCTTCCAGGATATCAATCAGGATATATTCAATACCTGTCAGCTCCGGAAAAGCGAGTCTGACATCCCTTCCCAAGCTCAAATCTTTACCAGAATCCGCATAATTATATGCGGCGAAGGATATCTCACGAATTAACAAGTTTCGATCGAGAGTTAGGTATTCGTGGTGGGAACCTAAAATCGTTTTAAGATTAGAATTCATAGGGATTTTACGGTTCTAATATTTTGCTCGCTAATTTTTGAAAAATTTCATCAACGGATGCGCCAGTTTTAGCGGATGTGAGATAGATTCCCGATACTTGCTTGATATCTTCCACATGAATCATCTCAATCAGTTGGGGTAATTTTTCCTGATCTACTAAATCGACTTTATTTAAGGCTAGGATAATCTTGCCTTTAGGATTAACGGATAAAAACAGTTGAATATGTTCGGGAATCCGTTCGATTGTTTCGGTGCGGGTAACATCAGCAACAATAATTGTACCGCTACCTCCTTGTAAATAACTCGGCGCGATCGATTTGAATTTAGTGTGCCCTTCCAAATCCCAGATCAGCAACTGTAAATTTACTGATTCTACTGCTTTGCGGGAAATCTTTACGCCGACAGTTGATAAGTAGCGATCGCTAAACTGGCGATCTACAAATCGACGTATTAGACTGGTTTTTCCAACCCCAAAGTCACCCACTAAACAGATTTTTTTAGATATCATTGACATGATGCTATTCGATCGTTCCTTATTCCAATGGTTCCCATTCATCACCAGTCACTAACCAAATCTACTGAAGGATTAACTGTGAAGGATCAAGTATGAAATAATAACATTAATCTGACAAGTTAAGATGAAGTAGATTTTTTGATTTTTCATCCTTTATCCTTTATACTTTATACTTCATCCTTCATTAAAGATTGGTTATTTCCTAATTCTACATCTTTCATCCCACGGATTATCTCCCATTCCACCACATTCCTCTATCC
>NZ_JAMZMM010000581.1 GCF_024178385.1 Limnofasciculus baicalensis BBK-W-15
CTCATAATGGTTTACAGAATTCAACGAGGTGCGTGTCTGTTGAGGGTAGTTGTATAGCAACCGCCACAGCGGTTAGGGCAATTGGCTCTAGCCCCTTGTTAAAATTTGGTAGCGGAGAATGCCTTAACCGCCTTGGCAACTGTTATATCTGTATTTATTATAGCGATGGGAACGCCAACCAGAGACATCGCCACAAGATTACGGGCGGGATCGCTTATTATAGCCAGAAGTTGGGTAATCTATATTTTTTATTCTGTTATGTATCCCTAATCTTTGACATCAGTAATATCTCTTAAATCTTCTACGCTAATTAGCTGAATTTTTATCGAGGATATTTATGACACTCAGAAGTCGGGTTTCTTAGATAGGACTTACGCAGTAAAGTGTGGAATACAAACCGCATTCCACACCAGATAATTAAACATTAGGATATTTCACCCAACAAAATTTACACCGCAGCAGCTACCTTTTCTACCGAAATCACTTTACTCAGTAAATCTTGCAATTTATCGCCTTCAATCACCTCAGTTTCTAAAATTATCTGAGCAATCTTTTCCAACAAATCGCGATTGGCATTGAGGATGTCCAAAGCTTGCTGATGAGCCGTTTCTACAATTCCCTTCACCTCAGCATCAATCGCTTTTGCCGTATCATCACTCACCATTCGCCGGGGATTCATCATCCCATCTCCCAAGAAGTTATTCTGCTGACCTTTTTCATAAGCTAATGGTCCTAAAACTTTACTCATCCCGTAGGTAGTAACCATTCGTTCAGCTAAATCTGTAGCCCGTTGCAAATCATTTGCTGCACCAGTAGTAATACTACCAAAGATAATTTCTTCTGCTGAACGTCCGCCTAACAGAGTCGCAATTTGACCGCGAAGTTCGGTATCATCCATTAAAAAGCGATCTTCCGTTGGCATCTGTAAAGTGTAACCTAATGCTGCCATTCCTCGCGGCACAATCGATATTTTAGTAACCTTACCTCCACCCGGCGTTAGTGCCCCAACTAAGGCATGTCCTACTTCGTGATAAGCGACAATCTTTTTCTCTTTGTCGTTAAGAACCCGGCTTTTCTTCTCTAACCCTGCCACAACCCGTTCAATTGCTTCAGCAAAGTCTTCCTGGGCGACAGTTAGTCGTTGATTTCGTGCGGCTAAGAGTGCAGCTTCATTAACTAAATTAGCTAAATCAGCACCAGCAAAACCAGGAGTACGAGTGGCGATTGTTTTTAAATCAATATCATCACCCAACTTGACTTTTTGAGCGTAAATTTCTAAAATCTTCAAGCGTCCAGCTACATCGGGACGATCTACCAAAACCTGACGGTCAAAGCGTCCTGGACGTAACAAAGCAGGATCTAATGTTTCGGGACGGTTAGTTGCTGCTAATACGATTACTGTCGCATCTCCAGCGGCAAATCCATCCATTTCTGTTAATAATTGGTTGAGAGTTTGTTCTCTTTCATCGTTACCACCGTAAAATCCATTACCGGAACGAGATTTACCAATTGCATCCAATTCATCAATAAAGATAATGCAAGGTGCTTTCTTTTTCGCTTGTTCAAATAAGTCTCGCACTCGCGCCGCACCTGCACCGACGAATAGTTCCACAAATTCAGAACCAGATATACTGAAAAATGGTACGCCAGCTTCTCCAGCTACTGCTTTGGCTAGCAGCGTTTTTCCGGTTCCCGGAGGTCCCACTAGCAGGACACCTTTGGGAATCCGTGCCCCAATATTGGTAAAGCGCTGGGGTGTTTTCAAAAATTCAACAATTTCCACTAACTCAGTTTTCGCTTCTTCGACTCCAGCTACATCATTAAATGTAGTTTTATTAGCATCGCTTTCGACGTAAACCTTCGCTTTGCTCTTGTTAATAGAGAGCGCTCCTTGCGCACCCCCCATACCGCCACTACGTCCGATAAAAAACTGCCAAATAGCGACGAAAATTAGTGGGGGAATCACCCAGCCCAAGATACTACCAAATAAATTGTTTTTTGGGGGTGGTGCGGCAAATTCTACTTCATTATCTTCTAGGCGCTTGGGCAAGTCCATATCGAATATTGGGGTGGTTGAAAGGACTGCGCCTGGTTGATTTTCCTCACCTTTAAGCTGGTAGCGGATCTCGTTTTGTCCCACAGAAGCCCGCGAGACTTCTCCACCTTGCACCTGATTGATGAACATACTATATGGTACGCGAGGAATTTGCGGACCGAATATAAACGGTGAGACTAGGTTAAATAGGAAGAATGCACCTGCGACGATGAGCAGAATATTGCCAATCTGTCTGCTTCGAGATGGTTGAGGTTTGTCTTTAATACTCATGGGTTTCTGTTGTTTTTCAGTTATATAAACTTTTATGTGTTTGGGCAGAAAGACCCCTTTTTTAGGGTAGCAGGATTAGTTACTATTCAAAATTCATAATTCAAAATCCACAACAAGATAATTGTTAATTTGGTATTTTGAATCCTGAATTCCAAAACAGCGGAATTGTGCTTTACCTCACCTACAAGGGGAAGAAGTGAAGTCGCCCTGTTTGTCTTTCTATAAATCAATATAGAAAATGTAAAGATTTGTTGCTATGGCTTTACACGTAGGATTAGGTAGTGTTAACCGTAACAGCTTATAC
>NZ_JAMZMM010000128.1 GCF_024178385.1 Limnofasciculus baicalensis BBK-W-15
TAAGAATGCAATTCCTCATTCCCCACTCCCCACTCCCCACTCCCCATTAATCAAGCACAACCCTCTACAAATTCGACTTCTGGAAGCTTACCGCTGCGAAATCTGGTTACTTTCTTGCCATCTGTCTCAAAGACGAGACGATATTGCCTGTATTGTTGATCTTTAGGAACAAATGTCAAATAATGACCATTCCTGTCATATTTATGAGGAGTAACTTGAATTTGTCCGGGATAGATAGATTTAATTCTGTCTTCTGTATCGCCAATCTTAGCACCACTAAGAGTTGCCATTCTGGAGTTACTGAAAATATCTATTCTGGCAATTTTATAGTCTGCCATCATAAATCCTATTCCTTCAGGCAATCCTTGGGGCTTGACGTAGAAACAGTAGCGATTCGGCTCATCGGTAACAATTAGTTTAGTACCTGCAGCCTTTTCTGCTTGCTTGAGAGTCATCCCGACTCGCACATCTCCGATACCATTAATTGTTAAAGGCGAATTTTCAGTAAGTTTCGACTGGGCAAAACTCGGTACAATGATTAAGAGAATACCGAGGGATATCCCAATTACTAATGTCAAAAATTTAGTGGGAAAGCGCATCATAGATATAAACCGATTAAGTCTAGTTGTCTTCAATGTTAGAATAAGAGGCTGATATATAGCTGCTGTAGGTTGGGTTGAGGGAAGCGAAACCCAACATTTATCAAGCGCCAGTTGGGTTTCATCACCTCAACCCAACCTACAAGATAGATGAATCATTGTCTTAAGATTTACTTTATAAATGACCAGTAAGTCCAGAAAGCCGTAATATTCTCGACAGCGCGTAACTCCTGTTCAGTTTAACAGTAGGAGTACCGCCCATTGTGATTTGCGTCACAACTTTATTAGATAAACATCACATTTTTTATTAGAAATTATCATCTTTTTTGATGATTTAAACCACAAAACGTCTCAAGGTTATCCGTCATTATTAAAGAATAAGCCACCTGCCACCTAGATACGAAGTCATGGATGACACTCCCTTGCGATATATAGATCTTACATCAGATGAGCTGAAGCAGCAGAGAGAGCAACTCAAAAAACTGCTTCACGACACCGCCAAGCCTCAGTTATTATCGCAATGGATGACAGTTGACGGCAAGTTAGTGTGTAAATGGCTTTCTCGGTAATCAAGGTTCATAGTTCATAGTAGGGCTAAAATCCTCCCAATTCTAACTAGTTTTGTCATCAGGAGTCAATGTTATGGGAATCATTTTTGATGTTGCAATTATCTCTTATCTCTTAATTGCTTTGTCCCTGTGGATTAAATACTTATCATTATTATTAAAAGAGCAAAATATATCACCAGAAGATAAAACAATCTGTATAATTACTTTCGCACTTGCTAGCATTTTCTGGCCTATCGTTATGCCAATATCTTATGCTGAACTATTTGGATCGCAAAATAGCATAAAAAAAACCCTGGTGGGTGTTAATGAATAAGCTAATCGATATTATTTAACTTTGATATTCTCTGTTCCCTCTTTCAGGGGAATTTATCGCCACCATACTAGTTGAGATGTAGAATTATTAGAAACCCGGTTTTTTAGAAAAACCGGGTTTCTTTGATTTAGCTAATTATTCAACCCTTAACGCAAAGTACCTGCTTCAGAGTTGCGACAATTTCTACCAAATCTGCTTGATTTGCCATTACTTGCTCAATCGGTTTGTAAGCGCCGGGGATTTCATCTAAAACCGCATCATCTTTACGACACTCAACCCCTTGAGTTTGCTGAATTAAATCGTCGATAGTGAATTGTTTCTTGGCTTTAGTGCGGGACATTAATCGCCCTGCACCATGGGAACAGCTGCAATAACTATCATGATTTCCCTTACCTTTCACAATGAAAGACTTGGCTCCCATTGAACCAGGAATAATACCATAATCTTCTTGCTGCGCCCGCACTGCACCCTTACGAGTTACATATACATCTTCACCAAAATGTACCTCTTTCTCAGCATAATTGTGATGGCAATTCACCTCTAGTAGCGGCTTTTTAGATTTACCACCAGAGAGATATTTTTCCACAATTCGTTTAAAACGAGCCATCATGACATCGCGATTATACCGAGCATAATTTTGTGCCCATTGTAAATCTCGCCAGTAGGCATCAAATTCCGGTGTTCCCGCGACAAAGTAGGCTAAATCTAAGTCCGGGAGAGTCAATTCTGCTAATTTTGCTAATTCTTTGGCGGTGCTAATATGGCACTGAGCTAAAACATTACCAATATTACGGGAACCGGAATGGAGCATTAACCAAACAGCATTTTCGGTATCAACACAGACTTCAATAAAATGGTTACCCCCACCGAGGGAACCCATCTGTTTCATAGCTTTGTTTTGTAAATCTTGAACTCCGCCATGTAGATCTTTAAAATCTACCCATCTTTGCCAATTAGCAACGGTTTTTTCGATATCTTTATTTGCATTAAAACCTACCGGAATTTCAGCTTCAATATCTAGGCGAATTTTCTTTAGTTTCCCTTCTAATTGCTCGGCTGTAAATTGTGTTTTAATTGCCGCCATGCCACAACCAATATCCACGCCCACAGCAGCAGGAATTACTGCTTCTTTAGTTGCTACTACAGAGCCGACTAATGCACCTTTTCCTAGGTGAACATCTGGCATTAATGCCACATGTTTAAATACAAATGGCAAAGATGCAACATTTTTTGCCATCTTGGCTTCTTCCTTGCCCAGCTCGTGATTTGCCCAAGATAAAACGGGCGCTGGAGTGGAAAGTTCGAGCTTTTCGTAAGGCATAAACGTTTGCCTGTAGGTTTTGTGTTATCTATATAATACACATAGATTACAAAACTGTCAACCGATGTGGGAAATCATATCACCCACCCCCTCGTCGCATTTTCGTGCGGATAAAGATGAGGGTAAGCAAAAAGACGGCAAGAATCAGGATAGCGTTGATAGGCTTGAATAACCACTTCCAACCTGACAGATTAGTAATGACTAACTGTACTGTATAGGCTTGGTAATATCCGCCATTTTTCAGATTGTTGTAGTGACTTTGCAGTAGGGTAATATCCTGTGATTTCCAAGTGACAAGGCGGGTAACTTGGGCTATTTTATCGGCTAAGTCTTTTTGTAATAGTTTCAAGTCGTTACTGTCTGTCCAGATACTGAGAAAGACTTCTAGTGTTTTTTTGCCGTCTTCGTATTTGAGTTGAGTGGGAACTTCTTGAGGATTTCCCAGCCATTGGAGGAGGGTTTTTACTTCGTCTGTCCCGCCACTGAGAAAATAGGTTAAAACTCGCCAAAGTTCAAAGTTAGAGTTCCACGGATTTAGTTCGTAGAAATTATTTAAAACGACAATAACCTCATTTAATTCCAGTTTTCTGATCCTGCTCAAAGCTCCTGCTGCATAGCTACGAACATCTGAGTCAACCGTTTCATCTTTGAGGAAGTTGAGGATATCGGGGACGTAGGGGACAGCGGCTTCTCCAAAATTACCTAAAGCTGCTGCTGCACTGTAACGAATATCTGCCACAGCATTTTTATCCTTAAGGTAGTTGAGGATATCGGGGATATATTTAGCCCCGGCTTCTCCAGAATCACCCAAAACTGCTGCTACACGTTCAGCCTCAAACCAATCAGGTTTTCCACCTTTGACGATGTTGAGGATATCGGGGAGGTAGGGGGCAGCCGCTTCTCCAAAATTCCCCAAAGCTATTGCTGCATCGGCACGAACATTTGAGTCAATCTTTTCATCCTTGACGATGTTGGCAATATCGGGGGCGTATTTAGCAGCAGCTTCTGCTTCTCCTAAATTACCCAAAGCAGATGCTGCACTTCCACGAACATTTGAGTCAACCTTTTCATCCTTAAGGATGTTGATGAGATCCGGGGCATATTTAGCAGCGGCTTCTCCCAAATTACCCAAAGCTTCTACTGCACTTCCACGAACATTTAAGTCAACCTTTTCATCCTTGATGAAGTTGATGAGATCCGGGACATATTTAGCCCCTGCTTCTCCCAAATTACCCAAAGCTGCTGCTGCATTGCTACGAATATATGATTCAACCTTTTCATCCTTGAGGAAGTTGAGGATATCGGGGACATATTTAGCCCCGGCTTCTCCTAAATTTACCAAATCGGATGCTGCATTGCCACGAACATTGGAGTCAACCTTTTCATCCTTGACGATGTTGATGAGATCCGGGGCGTATTTAGTTGCCGCCTCCCCCAGCTTCTCCAAGACTTCTGCGGCATAGTGACGAAGATATGATTTTTCATTCAGCTTCCCAAAGAATCGTGCGGCATAGCCACGAACATTTTTATCAATCTTTTCATTGTCGAGGAAGTTGTTGGGGAGGTATTTAGCCATCGCTTGTCCTAAATTCCCCAAAATTTCTGCTGCACCGCCACGAACATTTGAGTCAACCTTTTCATCCTTGAGGAAGTTGATAGCTTTCTGTGCAATATCCTCCGGTTTCTTCAGCATCAATTTCAAATCTTGCGGCTCTAATCCAGCTAATGCCTGGAAAGCATATCCCTTCACTGTGGGATTGCTATCATCAATAGCCGCCACTATCCCATCAATTTGCCAGGGTTGTGGCTTAGGTTTGGGCGTTTCTTTCGCACTCACCCAAGGTATAAAAAGGATCAGGGTGAGACAGAGGGTAATGGGGAAGAGGAAAAGGGGTTTTCTGATTTTGGAGATAAGTTTAAACATGATTGGGGTTGTTGGGGAACAGGGAAGCCCTCTAACATGAAGCGGTTTTTTCATGGTTGGGTTCCACTTCTCTATCAGACTATTGCCCCGATTTTTTGGTAATTTATCGAGATTTGTTACTAAACTTTACTTATATAGGACTTGCGCACAGGTTGTCAGAAACCCGGTTTCTTCGTCAACCTCAATCGTCTCAACCCACGATTTTTTGTAGAAACCGGGTTTATGTTATAGACTATTTGTAAAGCTTAATAAGTTGTTGGTGCGTTACGCTTCGCTAACGCACCCTACACAACCAACACAATTACTAAAGAATTGTCATATAAGTATCAGTCGTTTCATTAGGTAACACGTTCAAAAATCAATGGCGTAAATCCGGTTCCAATTCTAACGCTTCCCTCTAATTTTATCTATAGATAATCGTGCAAACTATCTATATATCCGAATGAACTTATTGAGGAATAATACCGTCAATGAGCCAGGATACTGTAGCATTAGATCCGAACTATTTTTTCTCAAACTATGAAGCATTCAAATATATCTGTAGGAAAATCCCTCCTCAGCCTCACCCTCAGCTTAATCTCTCTCACATCCCTCACTCCACCTAGCCTCAGTGCCCCCGGCAGAAGTCCAGATCAAACTGTAGATTGTGAAATACTAGTAGTTGGCGGTGGATTAGCAGGTGCGGGAACCGCTTACGAAGGATTACTAGCAGGAAAAACGGTTTGTTTGACAGAAATTACCGACTGGGTAGGGGGACAAATTTCTAGCCAAGGTACTTCTGCACTTGATGAAAGAAGTACTCAAAGACAACGCCTATTTTTCCCTCGCGGTTATTTGGAATTGCGAGAACGAATTAAACGGAAATATAAGGAACTAAATCCCGGCGATTGTTGGGTAAGTGAATCTTGTTTTTTCCCTGGCGATGGCAATGAAATTCTTTATCGTATGTTACGAGATGCTGCCAAACGAGGAAAAGGTAATCTTAAATGGTTTCCCTCCACAGTAATTAAGGAAATTGAACGTAACTCCAGTGGCAATATTATTACAGGCGCAGTTGCCATTCAACACCAACCAGCAAAAAATGCTCCTCCCCTTAACACTTTCACCCTCTCTGAAACTATCGAAGATTCCTATAAATACGAAAACTCCTCTCGCTTCGACAAAACCATTATTCGTTTCGTTCCCAAAAATCCCTCTCAAGGAAATAGCCCCAATTGGTACGTGGTAGAGGCAACTGAAACTGGTGAAATAATTGGGCTAACAGATGTTCCCTATCGCCTGGGAATTGACCCCCGTTCCCATCTAGAACCCTCTGCTTCTAGTACTAAAAGTGACCCCTATTGCACCCAAGGGTTTACCTACACATTTACGATGGAAGCTACAAAGGAACCTCAAACTAATAAAATGCCATCATTTTATCCAGAATATGCACCTTATTACAGTTATGAATTAAAACGATTAGCCGATTTTGGTTTAGTCTTCAGTTATCGACGGATTTGGAGTCCCAAAGATGGAGAAGCAACTCAATTTGGCGGGATCAATTTCACCGCACCCGCAGTAGGGGATATTTCCATGCAAAATTGGACGTGGGGGAATGATTATCGTCCCGGTACTTCACAAGATAACCTTATATATAGTCGCGATCAATTGCAACGGACAGGTCAATTATCTCCCAGTGGCTGGATGGGAGGTTTGCGCACCGAAAGCTTACAAAAAGCAGAGGAAAAATCCATGGGATATTTCTACTGGTTAGTTGCTGGAACTACTGATTCTCAACTTGGAGATGGAGTGAAAAAGCCTTATCCCAACTATCGATATCTTTCCGGTTTAGACTCTCCTATGGGAACCGCCCACGGGTTATCAAAATATCCCTATATGCGAGAAGGAAGACGAATAATTGGACGACCTTCTTTTGGTTATGAGGAGGGATTTACTATTTGGGAAATCGATATGTCTCGTCGAGATTATCGCGAGGATTATTACAAGAAAACCCTGTCTCCAGACATGTATCGTTCCTTATTCATAGCATTAGCTGGAAGAGAAACTATTTCGGCAATTGCAGACAAATTACCACCAGAAAAAATCAAGCAGCGCAGTCGTTCTACTATTTATCCAGATTCTGTCGGAATTGGACATTATGCCATCGATTTTCATCCTTGCATGACCAAAAGTCCAGCAGAAACTCCTGGTAATACCGAACGAGAAGGGGAACGTCAAGGTGCGGGGCAAGCCTATCCTTTTCAAATTCCTTTAAGGGCGATGATTCCCCAAAAAATAGATAATATGTTAGTAGCAGGAAAAAGTATTGCTACGAGTCATGTTGCCGCTGCTGCTTATCGAGTTCATTCCTTTGAATGGTCATCTGGTGTCGCCGCAGGTACTACCGCTGCTTATGCTTTGGAGAAGGGAATAATGCCCTATCAATTAGTAGATGAATTACCGAAATCGGAACCTCAATTACAAGAGTTAAGACAGCGGTTGGAAAAAACTGGTAATCCTACTGCTTTTCCCGATACTTCTATTTTTAATGAGTCTTGGGATGCTTGGCGTTAATTAATTAATACCTAGCTTAATTAACAAGGGGCTTAAGCCCCTTGTTTGTGCCTTGTCTGTACTTTTTTTAAACTCAACTTTGATGATTAAGTCATTAAATTCATCAGGCAAACCAGGTTCCTCCGGATTCTCACTGGGCAAATCGTACATACTGGGAAGGGTTTCTCTGGGCGATAAAGGCGGATCAGTTTGCGGAATGGGATATTTGACTGGAAACATATATTTTGATTGGTAATGGCTAATTGGTAATGGCTAATTGCTAATGGCTAATTGCATTTTGCTAGCCCCTAGCCCCTAACTCCTCACTCCAAACCCCTAGTTTAAGTCAATAATTTATCTACTGCCACACTGAATCCTTAGCATCTAAGTTAAAATAGAATCAAACACAAGTGTTTCCAGGTTAAAAAACTATGATATTCATCAACCCTAAAACTGATTTCGCTTTCAAAAGAATATTTGGCTCTGAGCAAAGTAAAGACATTCTGATCAGCTTTCTGAATTCTATCCTATACAACGAGGAAGAAGTTATTGAAGATTTAGAGATCATGAACCCCTATCTCGCACCCAAAATCCGAGGTGTCAAGGATACTTACCTAGATGTCAGAGCCAGAATTAAGGGCGATAAAACTGTAATCATAGAAATGCAAGTCCTGAATGTGGAGAGTTTTGAGAAGCGCATCTTGTACAATGCGGCAAAAGCTTACTCAGTACAACTGCAAATAGGAGAAGATTACAGCCTCCTGAATCCGGTAATTGCTTTGACTATTACTGATTTTGAGATGTTCAGCCAATTTGATAAAGTGATTTCTCGCTTTGTCTTGAAAGAGAAAGATTATCTAGTTGATTATTTGGTACATGACATTGAATTAGTATTTGTTGAATTACCCAAATTTCAAAATAGATTGGATGAATTAAAGACAATTACTGATAAATGGATTTACTTCATCAAGAATGCCAAAGAATTGCGTGCCGTACCAGAGGAGATGGGAAGGATACCACAAATAAACCAAGCTTTTGCGATCGCAAATCAAGCTACTCTCTCTCCTGAAGAGTTGGAAGATTTGGAAAAACGGGAGATTTTTATCCAAGATATGCGAGGTGCGATGTCTCTTGCTGTGAGACAAGGGCTTGAACAAGGTATTCAGCAAGGTATTCAGCAAGGGATTGAACAAGGTATTGAACAAGGTATTGAACAAGGTGCTAAGGAAGCTAAAGTTAAAATGGCTAAACGTTTACTCAGTATTATGGATGATGAGACGCTCAGTCAAATGACGGAACTTAGTATTGAGGAAATACGAAGTTTGCGAGAGGAAAACTAAAGGATAAAGGATGAAGTTTGAAGGTTGAAAAGCTAATCCTTGCCCTGCGCCAGCGGTAACCTTCACACATCCTTTTTTTTCCTAAATGGAAAATATACAGTAGTGTGATTTTCTTTGCAAACTTAGGCAGGGAGAAGCATTCGGAAAGAAACATTATTGCCTCTAGCGATGGGATTGTCGCCCTTTTGCTTCTCCCCTACATAACGCTTAATATGTAGTGCGAGTATATTTACTCTTCCCCCTTACCCCTTACCCCTTACCTCTTACCTCTTACCTCTTATAGCAGTCGCTTTCGTCGGTTAAGGCATTCTCAGCTACCAAATTTTAACAAGGGGATCTAGCCCCTTGTCCTAACCGATGTGGCGGTTGCTATACATCTCATCACTATGCAATTTAACTGCTTTCACAGCTTAACTTCATCAGAACTTTACAATTAATACCCAAATCTTCATCAAAAATTTACTGAAAATGCGAATGAGATGAGCGTAGCCCATCTCATTCGCATTTTTTTCTGTCTTGTCAGAAACACCCAATTCAAGTGAAACCAAACCCAATAACAGCAATTAGGTGCGATAACTCTGAATGTCAACTATATTTTAAGGCGCTATATATTGCGTAGCTCCGTAAGTCCTCTCTAGCTAACAAGGAGATCCCGATTGTGGCAACTATTACTGGCAGCATTTTTAATGATAACAATACCAACAACGGTACCCCATGGATTTATCGCCCTAGTTTGATTGGCACAGAATTTGCTGACACCATCGATGGATTGAGTGGGGATGATAAGCTCTATGGTGGGGGTGGCAATGATACCCTCTATGGTGGAATTGGCAACGATTATCTCGATGGTGGATATGGCAATGACTGGCTAGAGGGTGGAATTGGCAACGATTATCTCTATGGTGGGCGTGGCGATGATAAGCTCTATGGTGGGGCTGGCGATGATAAGCTCTATGGTGATGATGGCAGTGATACCCTCTATGGTGGGAATGACAGTGATACCCTTGATGGTGGGGCTAACAATGACAAGCTCTATGGTGAGCTTGGCAATGATGACCTTAATGGTGGTTTTGGCGATGATACCCTTGATGGTGGGAGTGGTAACGATAACCTCTTTGGTTACTTTGACAGTGATACCCTCAAAGGTGGAGATGGCAAGGATTACCTTGATGGTGGAGATGGCAATGATACCCTCAATGGTGGGGCTGGCGATGATATCCTCTTTGGCGGCTCGGCGATGCTGAAACAGCGCGATATCCTTACTGGCGGGTTAGGTAATGATATTTTTGATTTCAATTCACTTAAGGATAGTCAAACTAGTTCATTACAGCGGGATGTTATTACTGACTTCGCAGGAAACGGTAACTTGGCAGGTGACAGAATAGATTTATCTGACATCGATGCCAACCACATTATCGCAGGTAACCAAGCCTTCACTTTTATTGGGAGTGCTGCATTCTCTGGTTTAGGTCAAATTCGTTATGGAGGAGGTATTCTCCAAGCTAACGCTATTGGGGATTTAGCTGCTGATTTTGAGATTAGTCTGACAGGCTCTCCATCAATAGTAGCGAGTGATATTATTCTCTAATTAACCTGGCTTTGCTAGTTACCTTTTCAGGTGTGCTAATTGCTAATCTCCGATGGTAAAGGGAAAATTTTTCACAATTTCCAATTAGCTAGCCTACTGGGGGCTATTTTCCCAACTGAGTGGGTGATAACTAGCAACGCTGGGTTAATTAACAGAATTGATACTGCGATCGCTTTTATACGGTAAGTAGCATCGAAATAGCACACGGATTACCCATTGATCCGGCAATTGCTACAATTATTGTCCTATATGTTGTGAAAATTGGACTAAATACTTTTTGCGAATACACTCAACCAGAAACTAATCCTCAACTCCCTACTGCGGCAGAAGAAAAACGAAAATAACATTACTGATATCATTTCCATTAGCATCAGAATCATCCAAAAACCTCTGTGTACCTCCGTGGAAACCTCTGCGTACCTCTGCGTTAAAAAAAAATCATAGCAACACCAACGGAATCGATATAAATCAGTTAAGATTTACTGATAATGTAGATGGTGCGTTAGCAAAGCATAACGCACCCTACGAGGATTGGTTTATTATGACAATAACTCCAAACATAACTGTCGGAAATCATCCCCCCGATGCTCAAAACTTTGATATTGATCGAAGCTAGCACAAGCAGGAGATAGTAATACTACACTGGCATTATATTCCTGGGCTATTTTAACAGAAGTTGCCACAGCATTTGCCATCGTTTCCACAATTTCATAACGAGTATAACCCACTTGTTTCAATCGTTGAGCAAACGCAGGCGCAGCATCACCGATGAGTAACACAGCCGCAGCTTTAGCTTGAATAGTTTCTATCCATTGGCTATCATCTCCTGCTTTTGCTTCACCACCTGCGATTAATATAGTTGGTGCTGCTACTGCTGCTAATCCAACTTGTGCCGCATCATAGTTAGTTGCTTTACTATCATTAATAAAGTCAATTCCCTGGTAAGTGATAATATGTTCTAAGCGATGGGAAACACCAGAGAAATTGGCAATAGCATTTGCGATCGCATTTTTCTCAATTCCGGCTAATCTTGCCGCTGCCACTGCCATGAGTAAATTCTGTTGATTGTGATTCCCTACCATTTTTAATGAGGCGACTTCTACGATTTGTTCCCCTTCCGCAACCACCCAACCGTCTTCAATATAAATCCAAGGTTGAGGAATTACATCTCTACCGTTTACACTAGTCCAATAGGCATTAGGCCAATGTTTCGCTCCTAACTGACTGAGATAGGGATCGTCACCGTTGAGGATTTGGATTTGCGATCGCACCAGTAAAGATGCTTTGATATCGTAGTAGTTTTCCAGAGTCTTGTGGCGGTTTAAATGATCTGGAGTAAATGTTGTCCAAATCCCAATCCGAGGTATTAATTCCTGCGATGATTCAATTTGGTAACTACTAATTTCGGCAATAATCCAATCAATTGGGGATTGGGGATTGGGGAGTAATTTATCTTTTTCTTCTTGTCTGTCACCTATTTCCAGGGAAGAGGGGGGAGAATTTTTTATCGCAATTTCGCAGGCGGCATAACCAATATTACCGCAAGCGGGAGCATGACATTCTGCGGTTTGAAAAATAGCCGCAATCAGAGAAGTTGTGGTTGTTTTACCATTAGTTCCGGTAATGCCAATCCAAGGGTATGATTTGAGATAACGCCAAGCAAGTTCGAGTTCCCCAATCGTATCAATCCCTCGATTTCTCGCCTCAATAAGTACAGGAATATCCCAGGGTACACCGGGACTAACTACAATTAATTGAGGTAAGTTCGAGTCATCTAGCGTCTGAGGATCGCCTAGTTTAACGGCAATTCCTTCCGTGGCAAGAGTTTGTTGTTGGTTTTCCAGGGATGGAGAGGAGTTGCGTTCACTTATTGTCACTTGCCAACCTTCTTGCTTCAGAAGCCGTGCAGCAGCGATTCCAGAGCGTCCTAACCCTATTACCTGAGCGTTGAGCATAAATCCAATGGTAGAAGTCCCTGAATTAGCATACCGCATTGATGGATAGTTGTCAGTTGTTGGTTTTTGGTTGTTAGTTGTTGGTTATTGGTTGTTGGTTGTTGGTTATTGGTTATTGGTTGTTGGTTCTGAGTTAATCTAATAATTTAAACTCTGAGGAGTAAGATTATTAACAAACAACAAACAACTATCTATTTAAAGAGTACCAGCTTTTTTTCTACTGATTAATAAATTATGGTCTACTGAAAACTGCTATATTTGATAGTATCTAGTGAATATAACAAAATAAAAAATTATCAAAAACAAGGAGACATTTCAAATGATTGCTCAACGCCAACCCCAACCCCAACCCCAACTCATGACTCCTGAAGAGTATCTCGAATGGGAAGAACAACAACCCATTAAATACGAATATATCAACGGGGAAGTCTTTGCCATGATAGGGGGAACTATCCCTCACAATGATATTGCCATAAACCTGACATCTGCACTAAAAAATCATCTACGAGGGAAGGGATGTAAAGTTCAAATGGCAGATGCCAAAGTAGGAGTTTCGCGTAAAGGACCATTTCACTATCCAGATGTGATGGTTAGTTGCAATCCGGAAGACCAAAAAGCGCGTAAATTTATTTATCATCCCTGTTTAATCGTAGAAGTTTTATCTCCAGGTACAGAAGGGTTTGACAGAGGCAAGAAATTTAAGAATTATCGTCAGATTGATACCTTAAAAGAATATGTTCTCATTGAAACAGACAAAATGAACGTGGAATGCTACAGAATTAATGAAAAAGGAAAATGGGAACTGACTGCTTATTCACTCGAACAACCGACAGATAACGGCACAGAAATAGAAATTCACCTAACCAGCGTTGATTTCCGTTTCCCTATTTCTTTGCTCTACGAAGATGTTGTTTTTCCTGAAGATAATCCAGAAGACACTACTGATAACTAGGTGAGGCAATATAAAAAAAATGTACGGGAATAACACTACGGTTCCAATCTAATGGACAATGGTAACGGCTTCGTCTCACTGCGGCATTTCCGCAACGGAGTCTGTCTGTACCGCATTCCTAATAATCTACCATGGCAACAATTAACGATAACTATCTCAAACTCAAAGCAGGTTACCTCTTTCCCGAAATTGGGCGACGAGTCAATGCTTTTGCAGACGCTAACCCCGATGCTAAAATCATTCGCCTAGGGATTGGCGATGTCACGGAACCCTTGCCAGAAGCCTGCCGCAATGCGATGATAAAGGCTGTGGAAGATATGGGCGATCGCGCTACATTTAAAGGATATGGTCCAGAACAAGGCTATCCTTGGTTACGGGAGAAAATTGCCACTGACGACTTCCAAGCGCGGGGCTGCGAAGTTGATGCCTCGGAAATCTTCATTTCTGATGGTTCCAAATGCGATACTGGGAATATTCTCGATATTTTTGGTGACAATAATACCATTGCCGTTACCGATCCAGTTTATCCGGTTTATGTAGATACAAATGTCATGGCAGGACATACTGGAGACGGAAACAAGAAAGGCGAATATGAAGGGTTAATCTATTTGCCCATAACTGCGGAAAATAACTTTACCGCCCAAATTCCTAGCCAAAAAGTCGATTTAATTTATCTCTGCTTCCCCAATAATCCCACAGGTTCGACTGCTACAAAAGAACACCTGAAAGCATGGGTGGATTACGCCAACAGCCATGGTTCGATTATCTTCTTTGATGCGGCTTACGAAGCCTATATTACCGATCCGAGTTTACCTCATTCTATCTATGAAATAGAAGGAGCGAGAAATTGTGCAATCGAATTTCGTTCTTTCTCTAAAAATGCCGGATTTACGGGAACTCGTTGCGCATTAACAGTAGTACCAAAAACACTCACAGCCAAAGCCGCAGATGGTTCAGATGTAGAACTTTGGAAACTGTGGAATCGCCGCCAAGCTACTAAGTTTAATGGTGTTTCTTATATCATTCAACGAGGTGCGGAAGCAGTTTACTCGGAAGAAGGTAAAGCCCAAATTAAGGCATTGATTAGTTTCTATCTAGAAAATGCCTCAATTATTCGCGAGAAACTAACCGCCGCTGGATTAGCAGTTTATGGTGGAATAAATGCGCCTTATGTTTGGGTAAAAACTCCTAATGGTTTATCCAGTTGGGATTTCTTTGATAAGTTGATCGATACCTGTAATGTAGTAGGCACTCCAGGTTCTGGTTTCGGTGCTGCGGGTGAAGGATATTTCCGTATTTCGGCTTTTAATAGTCGGGAAAATGTAGAGGAAGCGATGAAGCGGATTACCGATAAGTTTAAGGTGTAAAGATTGGGGTGGGCAATGTCCCACCCACCCTGCTATATTGTGCTATAATTTCAGTAGGCAGATAGAATGTAATTCAATTATGAAAGAAGGGAAAAGAATGATTTTCGTTGATGGCGAAAATCTCGCATTTCGATACCAAATCCCTGTAATAAATGAGGTTATGCGTCAAGGGAAAAAGGTTATTATTTGGGCTTTTTCATCAGGATTAAATCAGCAATTAATTTATACACCAGATGAGTTTAAATCTATTGACTGCCTGTTCTTTGCCCAAAGTTGATTACTGATATACTTGTTAAAATACCGAATCGTGATGGCTACCACTATCCAACAAATCACATTTGTTACTAATTATGCTATCAATCGATCAATTGATGACCGAAGCTTTATCTTTGCCCAGTGCATTGAGGGCTATCCTAGCAGAGAAACTGGTAGAAAGCCTTGAGTTTGATGTAGATGAAACAATTCAAACTTTATGGAGTACTGAAGCCAAAAAGCGTCGGGATGAAATCCGAAGCCGTGCAGTTTTGCCAATTCCAGGAGAAGAAGCATTGGTTCAAATTAGCGATTTAAAATCGTAACAGTCTAAAGAGCCAGTTTTTTGCCTAAATTTTGCCAAGAGCTAATACAGAGTCAACAAAAGGATTTCTATATGCACCTGCAACGAATTCAAGTTCCCGACTTTAGGGCATTAAAGGATGTTGATATTACGTTTGAGAAGGAATTTGTTCCTCGTATTTTTCCCCTAGGTAGTCTTAATGGTGGTGGGAAGAGTACGCTGTTGCAATTGATTTTTGTGTTATTGCATTGTTCTAGCGATCCGGAACGAAAACCTTTTCTGAAAAATCTACTTCAAGGATTTAAAATTCATGAAGGTGAGGATAAGAGGGTTTTAGCGATAATTGATGTATGGGATGGAGAAAAAAATGTAGAAATTGAATTTTTTTCTTATAAAGATTCTCATATTAAAGAGTTGTTTCCTTTGAATGAAGAAGACAATAATGTAGATTGTGATAATCTTACATTTTCTGCTCCACAAAAATTAGAAGATTTGAAG
>NZ_JAMZMM010000582.1 GCF_024178385.1 Limnofasciculus baicalensis BBK-W-15
ATTGGTTTGGAAGCCTACACCATACCTGTACTCAGGTTGGTGTAGGAGATGTCACGTCAGTGGACTGACCAGTATAACTCTAGGTGGGTTAGCTCCCTCGCCAAGCGCGATTGGTTGACGTACTCCCCCAGCTATTCTGTGGCTTAGGCTAACGCCAAGCGACGCTAACATCCACCGCTTACTCATACGGTGGCGAAGAGCTTTTGGGATGTTTTGGTAGCCAATTGGGTTTAAGAGAAATCATTGTTCTCCCTGGCAGGATCTTCAAACTTATAACCAACCCCCCGGATAGTTTGAATTAATTTGGGGTCACTGGCATCTATTTCAATCTTCTTGCGAATTTGACCGATATGAACATCAACCACCCGCTGATCCCCTACATAGTCGTACTCCCAGACTTCCTGGATTAACACAGAACGAGTGAGAACCTGACCGGGATGACAAGCCAGAAAATGGAGGAGATTGAATTCTAGAGCGGTCAACGGTACAAGTTTATCATGGAGCGTTACCTCTCGACGAGTGGGATCGATCGCCAAATGATTGAAGATGAGACGCTGTTGTTCAGTTACAGTAACTTCTCGCCTGCGTCTCAATATCGCTCCAACTCGGTTTTCCAATTCTTGCAAATCGAAAGGCTTCGTGAGGTAATCATCAGCACCTCGTTTAAACCCGATGTCCTTGTCGGCGGCATCTCCCCGACTGGTGAGCATAAGGACAAAGACATCGGTACGGCGCTGCATGTCCTGACACAGGTTGTACCCAAGAGCGTCAGGCAAATTTACATCGAGAATTACCAGATCTGGGTTGAATTGCTCAAACATTGCCAGAGCCGTCTTCCCATCATGAGCCGACTCCATTTGATAGTTCTTTTGGCTCAAAAAGCGAATAATTAAATTACGGATTGCTGGGTCGTCATCCACGACAAGAATCTTGGCAGAGGCCATGGTCATTTACTTCCACGGAGAACTGGATCAGGAACTGAGACAAGAAGAGATGCACGGTTGTCCACACCATTGGTGTATACATTTTACTCAATACTTGCCACGAACCACAGGATCGGGAATCATCAAAAAACGAGAGGGAAACCCCTGGCTTTTAGACACGGTTCGGAACGCGGCTGCGACTTGAGTCGCCGTCAAAATAGTGGAAATTGTCATCTTTTGGTCTGTTCTACCCATTACCGCCTTGGAGTTGCTAGACTCGGTGTACTCTTGTAATGCACTTTCAATGGGACAATTTCCATTTCAAGTTTCACAACCCTGTACGCATAATAGTTTTGCTCCTTTGAGCCTCCCATAAATGGGGTAATGTGAGCCTAGACAATGTTAGAGGTCGGTAACTATCCAAACAGCACTTCCTTAACCCTTGTACAGATGTTTAACTGTTTGGTTCTAGAGCAGAGAACTGGCTGCGCATTCTCTGGTAGGTCTTAAACTCTTGCCTCTAACATAGTACCCTTCGGTACTGAGTCTGGTCAGATTTGGGCTTTGGCAAGCCCCCGCCTTTAGGCGTGGGGTTTCTGACGAGATAGAATTGTCAACACCAATGGTATATTGGCCATTTAACTTAATTATCCTCATATAATTAGGCAATGCCAATACCCAGTGATAGCATACCCAATTTGGAGCCTACAGAAACTGCCACAAGAGCATAACTGATGGGGAGCCTTAAAAAGTGTTTTTCAGAAAATTGAAACAATTCGTGGCATAAAAGACTTCTGTTCGAGGAACAGGCTAAACTGGCTTGTAGGGAGACTCGATCGTGCCTAACCTGTAACCTGCGATCGCAGCAGCATTTAGGGTCATCAGTGTCTCACCCACTCAACTGTGTGGAGTTGTACTCAACAAACTCTCCCTGGGAAACTATAGCTATCGATATCGGTAGTTATCTTCTGGAGGAGAATCCCGGTGTCAAGAGACCGGGGGAGTGTCAAACTATTTAAAAGAAGGGATCTTTCGGAGGTTTTGCATGAGCGATCAAAATCCCTACGAAAAGCTTGGGGTAACTGAAGACGCATCGTTTGAGGAAATTCAGGCGGCTAAAGGACGACTTAGCCAGCAGTATCGCAGCGAGCAAAAGCAGTTGGAGGCAGTCGAGGCTGCTTACGATGCGATTATTATGGAGCGCCTGAGAATGCGCCAAGAGGGGAAAATTAAGGTTCCCGAAAGGATTCGTTTCCCAGAGAAATTGCCCCAAGCCCCGGTGAGTTTTCCTCAATCGGCAGCTAATTCCCCTGGTGGGTGGCTTAAGGGGTTGTGGGATACTCCCAGCGGTGGGGATATGCTTTGGCCTGCGGTGGTGTTCCTGATTTTGAGCAGTCTGACTGTTTTATATTCGCAGGAGTCAATTCTGCCCTTAGTTGTGGCTTTGGGTTTCGGGGCTAATATTTATTTTGTTAATCGCAAAGAACACAAATTTTGGCGTGCCCTGTTGCTAACGCTGATTGGTTTGTTGGTGGGCGTGGGATTGGGCAATGGACTCTGGGGATCTCTAGCCCCTCAACTCAGTAGCATCGGGTTGACAGTGGAAAAATTTGCCAGTTTGCTGACTTTTTTCCTTTTCTGGCTGGTTAGTAGCTTCCTCCGTTAATGGGGAGTGGGGAGTAGG
>NZ_JAMZMM010000583.1 GCF_024178385.1 Limnofasciculus baicalensis BBK-W-15
ACTTATCGTCTCTCTTTGATTTACTTATCCCAAGAATAGCATAGGCATTTTCACCTGTAATACCCGTGTATCGAAATTGTGTCTGCCCTGTTAAATAAAAATATCTTTCTGGTAAAATTCTAAAAGGACCAATATAATCAACATCAATTTTTTCTAATTGAAATTTTAGAGCTAAATTTTCAATGGTATTTTTTTCGATAAGTTTAGTAGGAATAAATCCTTTAAATTTACATTCATATAGTTTTTTACTACTAGCGTCAAAATATCCATCATCCTTAAGTTCAAGTTCAAATTGCTGTGTATCATCTTTATATTTCCATTGAATAATATCTAGTCCATAGCCTTCAACTTTTTTCAGCAAACCAATTTCTACTTGTACATTATTCTCAAATACAATCTTAAAATTCAAGGGAATTCCACCTGAATTATTACCAAAAAATAAATTATCAAACTCTCCACCCAATTCTACTCCATTGTTCTGCAACAGTAACGGTTCGTCGAAATTACCCATAAGTGAGTTTTCAAACAATGTAAATAGTTTGGCGATAGAACTTTTTCCAGAACTATTTTTGCCAATCAAAATAGTAACTGGCTTTAATTGCATTGTTTGCTTTTCATAAAATGCTTTGTAATTTTGAAATGAAATAGATTTGATTTTCATGATTTTCACTTATTCAATTCATATTCAGGACTTGGCTATGTAGCAGCTCCATTATGCTTATTATAGAATATGATTCACCGATCGCAAAATACTCAAAGCCACAGCCTCCGCTACCTTAATCCCATCAATCCCCGCCGAAAGAATTCCCCCTGCATAACCTGCCCCCTCACCAGCCGGATAAAGCCCTTCGGTATTTAAACTCTGATAATCCTCCTTCCGTTTAATTCTAATTGGTGAAGATGTGCGCGTTTCCACGCCAGTTAAAACTGCATCATCCATCGCAAAACCTTTAATCTTTTTATCAAAAGCGGGAAGTGCTTCGCGGATGGCTGCGATCGCATAATCTGGTAAACTTTGACTCAAATCTGTCATCACCACCCCCGGCGTATAAGACGGATGGACTTTCCCTAGCTCCGTAGAAGGGCGATTAGCCAAAAAATCACCGACTAATTGCCCCGGTGCATCATAGCTCCCCCCACCTAACTCAAAAGCCTGTGCTTCTAAGCGACGTTGAAAGGCAATTCCTGCCAAAGGATTGCAGGGATAATCTTCTGGTGTAATCCCAACAACAATCCCACTATTTGCATTTCTTTCATTGCGAGAATATTGGCTCATCCCATTAGTAACTACCCTCCCTATTTCTGAGGTTGCTGCTACGACTAAGCCACCTGGACACATGCAGAAACTATAGACTGAGCGACCATTTTGGCAGTGATGAACTAGTTTATAATCTGCTGCACCTAAAATCTTATTCCCAGCATAATCACCGAAACGACAACTATCGATTATAGGCTGGGGATGTTCAATTCTAAAGCCAATGGAAAAGGGTTTAGCCTCAATATAAACTCCGCGATCGAATAACATTTGAAAGGTATCGCGGGCACTATGCCCCACGGCAAGAACTATATAATTGCTAGGAATATATTCTCTATTAGCTAAGGTAACTCCCTGAACTCTTCTATTTTCAATATGGATATCTTCCACCCGACTTTGAAAGCGGATTTCTCCACCTAATGATTGAATTTTTGCCCGCATATTTTGGACAATACCCACCAGCTTGAATGTCCCAATATGTGGTTTATTAATATAAAGTATTTCTGGAGATGCTCCCGCATTAACAAGTTCCGTCAACACCTTGCGCCCATAATGTTGAGGATCTTTAACTTGACTGTAGAGTTTACCATCGGAAAAAGTACCTGCGCCACCTTCGCCAAACTGAGCATTAGATTCTGGGTTAAATTCTATTTTTCTCTTCCAAAAGCCAAAAGTGTCAACAGTGCGATCGCGGACTGCTTTTCCTCGTTCTAAAATTATCGGACGGAATCCCATTTGTGCCAGGATTAACCCCGCAAACATCCCACAAGGACCAGTACCAATTATAATGGGACGAGTCATCAAATTGCTAGGCGCTTGTCCTACATAGCGATAAGTCATGTCTGGGGTAACCATGACATGAGGATCTTTTTTGAAACGCTCGATAAGCTGTTTTTCCTGGGTTGTTTCTATATCGATAATATAGACAAGGAGGATATCTGTTTTTTTCCGGGCATCGTAGCTCTGTTTAAAGATAGAATAACTAATTAACTCTTCGGAAGGGAGCTGCAATTTTTTGAGGATGGCGGTTTTGATCGCATCGACAGGATGATCTAGTGGGAGTTTTATTTCTGTTAGTCTTAACATAATCAGTAAAATTAATATGGGATTAACTGACAGATCGGCATTTTATTATAGCGGTTTTCTCTTGTCTCAAGTACACCATAAAAATCCCGAAGCTGAAGCACCAGTTAAAGAGCCAATTTTAGCAATTTCCCTGTGGAATCAATCTGATGGTGTGGGTTTTTTGGTGTGGGGTATGGGGTATGGGGTGTGAAGGTATACAAATTAAATGCAGATTGCAGGTTTATGAAGTACGCCTCAGAAACCCGGTTTCTTTGAGAAACCG
>NZ_JAMZMM010000129.1 GCF_024178385.1 Limnofasciculus baicalensis BBK-W-15
TTTAGTCCATTTTAATGGACTTGAGCTATGAGCCGTAGAATTAATTCTACGGCGGTTTTTCTGGCTTACTGACAATGGTGCAAGTTATGAGTTTTAACTGATTAGTGCAAGAGTTGTCACAAAAGCCGAGCGAGAAGCTTATGAAGAAGGTTAACTCAGAAATGGAAGACGATTTGCGATCGGAATATAACTTAAAGAGTCTAAAAGTGAGAAAGTTAGGCCCGAAACGGAAAAGTTTTAGTGGGACAACGGTGCTATTAGATCCTGATGTTGCTGAGATATTTACTAATGCAGATGCAGTCAATGATGCTTTACGGTTTCTGATCGGAATTATGGAAGAAAATCAAGATATTGCTCTCAAAATTAAGCAGAGAATTTCGTTGGATTAGACTATTTAAATTTTAATCCAGGGTTATTGAGGATTCAACAAATCGTTGAGTGTATCACTCTTATCCTCTGGTTTAAGGTAAAGAGCGCATTCTCTGATAACTTCTTCAGGATTAACACCCTCTTTGTTACACCAGGTACTTATACAAGCATCACTCAATTCCTCAACTAAGTCATATTCAACCAATGCGGTTTCTGTATTTTCCTCACAGGCGATTAGATCTAGGAGTTTAACAGCAGTTGGTTCACGTAGTTGTTTAGTTATAGAGTCATAAACAAGCCCGTGATACTTGCCCTTGTAATTCAGTAGAACGTAAATTGATGGATGGGGATCTTTATATGTCTTAGCACTAAGAATATCACTAGGAATGCTCTGTGCATAGTCACGATTATCCTGTAGTTTAGCTGTATGCTGGAAGTAGGGAGAGATATCCAGATTTGCGATATCTTGTATGTCTAGTTCCCCCGATCTGATGGTCACTTGTGATGCCACATCTAACATATTAATCTCTTGTGTTTTCACTTGAGTTAAGACTGGTAAATCAATCAGCTTCCGAGATTCACCATGACGTTTCATTAGATTTTCCCAACGTCGCATGATGCTTACCAGATCGTATTTAAGATTTGTCTCAATCGTTAGTTTAGGAACAAAGGTGTATACCTGAACAGTTCGAGGGGAATGCCAAAAGCGCAGTACACGCCCAGCTCGCTGAACTGGACCAATAGGAGTCCAATCTATGTCATAATTAATAACTACAGAGGCATCCTGCATATTCACACCGACACCGTGAGCATCTGTTGAAATGAAAACATCATAGTCTTGCTCGTACTTCCCTATAGCGTCGTTGGCAACTGGGGCAAATTTTTTGATAATTTCTTCTATTTCTTTAGTTTCTTTCATGCGATAGTTACTAGCAGTAACTTCATCTATGGTGGCAACTACACGCAATGATGGTATTAATTCTGTTAATCCTTTTTTCAGGTAAACAGCAGTCGCCCTCCTTTCGCAAAACACAATAGCTTTTTCCTTTCTGAGTTCAATCTCTTGAAGAATAACGACAAGGGCTTTCAACTTAATATCTATAGAAAAGTTTTTTCCTGTGACTTTTTCTCTAATCGGTATTAAAATTTCATTTCGATCTTCGTGTGTAAATGCAAACTCTAGCTTTTCAAATTCATATTCATTTATGCCACCTGGCGTATCAATAATGCGCTCAAGCACTCCGCGCAAAGCCAAAGGTGAACTAGCCCAAGCCACTCTGACTAGCCTCTCTATTGTTTTTCTAAACATAGGATTACGAGAGTTTAAATCAAAGCAACCACCAACGATAGCTGGAGTTAAATCACTTTCCAGCGCTAAAGGAAAATCAATACTATGGAGTATCACTTTTGGGATGTAGCGTCTCTCTTCCCCAAAGTTGATATAAATTTCTTGCCCCTCCAGTTGACCGTAATAGCTAGCTACGTGAGGTGTGGTTAACTGAGAAGCTACAGGTAAGTGAATAAAATCTTCCGGTTGTTCGATATACCATGCTCGTGCATCATCGAAATATTCGGAAAATAAAACTTGGTTTTCACCCTTATGAGGTAAGAGAAACAATTGGTTTTTTATATTATCAATATCCTTGGCATAAGGGGAGCCAGTCAGGAGTAAAACCTTGGAATTATCTCTATGACAAAGTTGTTTTAACCAGATAAATGCCTGACGTTCTACTTTCTGTTCTTTTCTGTATCTTCTATTACTCAATTTGTCAATGTATCTGTTTCTAAACTCATGACTTTCATCAATGATAATCAACCAACGTTGTTCTTGATTATTTTTTATAATGTCCTCTAAATCTTCAAGACTTCTATCTTGTTTAGTAGTTTTTTTATCTAGTGCTTGACGGATGAAATAGTCGCAATGTAAGCTAGCCTGACGTAACTCACTTTCCCAAGTTTTTTTAACTGGTTTTGGTCCAATAACAATAACATTATCAATCTCGTCTTCCTCATGGAGATGTAAGGCTACATGAACTGCTACTACAGTTTTGCCGAGTCCGGTAGAGGCTACCAGCATAGAGCCACCAAACTCACGTATTTGACGCAAGGTTTGAGCAATCATATCTTTCTGGTAACTAACAGGGCATTTTTTATATTTAGCCTTGATAGGTTGAATGTCTTCCAGAGCCAGCATGGTCTTTAAATAGATATCCCAAGGACGCACAAAGTCAAGCCAGCGCCGGAGGATTTCTAATAGTTCTTCAGTCATATCTATTGCTTGGGCGAAGTAATCATCAAATTCATTCACTAGTGCGATGACTTCGCTAGTTTTAGTAACGATATTACCAGACTCAATTTGCTCCCTCAAACCACGTCCGGTTAGGTTGGACGAAGCCATAATAGCTATTTTGGAGTCAACTAGGTAAAGCTTGGCATGGTGAGACATTGCACGAGCATCTACAATGTGGAATTGACCCGATGCCATTTTTTCCACTAAATCAAACACGGCTTTTCGGCGGTCTCGATCTAAGCCAGTACGCAAGTCACGCATGATTTCTTGGATCAGAGCTTTTCGCGCATTGTCTTTGCCTGGATCATCAAGACCAACTAAAAGGTAAATATTCTTACCAGTTGTATAAGTTCGGATCAGCCCCCAACCTTTTATCGTGAAGAAGCCAGAAGCAATCCGAATCTCTCTCTCCCCAGCCTGAAAGTGGCGGCGTATATATATTAGGGCGCTTTCTTTCTCAAACCAAGTTTCTCGTGAACTATCTGACTTGCTTGATGAGTTATCGCGATCGCTCATTACCAATGACTCTGGTGTTGTTAGCTACATTATTGTAACTCTAGGTTATAGAATGATCCTAACCCTCTGATTCCCAGCCTTAAGATGAATACCCAAGCAACTCGTCAAAAACTTATAAATGCGATCGCGCGGAGCGCACCAGCGAAGCTGATCGCGGATCTCCCAGGCGAAGCATTTATGGAGAGAGGGGTTAAGTGTCATTTTTACCAGATACTAATCTATTGCTCCGCAGCATTGATTCCTCAGACTTTAGATCCTGCCAATCTCAACAATACTTTCCCCATTTTGCAGTAACTCTAAAGCTTGAGGAAAAGCCTGTGTAAAAATGCGCTGCAATTCTCTGTTAGCCATATTACCGCAAGTTAACCAAAGGATTTGTGGTGGAGTGCCTAAGCGAACTACTAAATCGATAAAATCTCGATCCTTAGTCACAATAACTGTACCATCGCCATTAGCACGAGCCGCATAAAATATATCAATATCTTGAGCATCTCGTAATCCCAGCTCTTGTAAAGTAACTGCACTTACACCAAAAGTATCAGTTAACCATTGGGCTAGATTAGGTGGAAGTTGAGCATTTAGCCAAAAATTCATACGGCAATCCTGGTAAAATCGATTCGGAGAGCAGCAAATAATAAACAAGCTTGAATATCTTCAGGTTCCAAATCTGGAAAGTCCTCCAGAATCTCACTAGGAGTGACATTATCTGCTAATGTTTCTAATATGTCGCTAACCCGAATTCGCATTCCTCTAATACAAGGACGACCTCCGCACTTACCAGGAGTTTGGGTAATTCGACTGAGTAACGCATTTTTGTCTAACATCAGATTGACTCTTATATTTATATCCTCTCTATTCAATCTATACTACATCCCGATAGAGAAGTTGTCACCTATCTCGTGTAATTCTCTCACATTCCGTCATCGCCCCATCTACTTTAGAGTAACCGTTAACTTAAATCCGATTACATCCAATAGCGCTATTAGACTATAAATTTCACATCCTCCACTCTCTAAGAGCATTTTTTCAATTTTTCCCCACTTCAGGAAATCTTCTTGAGACAACTTATTTATCGCCATCTGCGCCTCAATTACATCCTTAATTGCCCGGGCTAGCAATTCCGGTTCTGGATCTTTTTCTTCTAATATTGCTGTCAGATAAGCAGCCGCATATTCCGGATCTTTTAATCGTTCAATCTTAGAGGGATGGTAGCTATCACTTGTCGGTATTTTCACGTTTTGCATAATCTGCCCAATACTCCTTAGCTTTATTAATATCTTGTTTTTGAGTACTTTTATCCCCACCACACAAAAGAAGTACTATTGTCGAGCCTATTTGTCCAAAGTAGACTCGGTAGCCAGGACCATAGTCAATTCTAAATTCAGAAACTCCTTCTCCAACTGATTTATAATCTCCTAGATTGCCTAATTCAGCCCTAGCAAGTCTTGATTCAATTTTAACTTGTCCTTGCCTATCTCGCAGAGAATCAAACCATTTTTGGAAGGGAATCGTGCCATCTGGCTTAATATAACGTCGAATTTCCCTCGGTTGTACGGTCATAATTTTGTCATAGTTTGTTATTATTCAATGCTATCAAGTACTGCAATATACGTCACTTATTAGATTAACTCTTGTATTTTTATCATCCCTATTGAATTAAAATATTCGATAAGGTTAAGAAAAATTTAGCACTACGATGTCTATTACAGATTACAAAACTATTATATCTTAAAACTGACACACCTCTGCAAATTGTGAAAAGGCTACTCCTCGGACTATCGCTCTTAAGACAGGTTGGTGGGATTAGGTTTGTCTTCTCTGCAAATGGGATTAAATAACCACGGGTATAGCCACATCACCAGTGTTAATTTTTATTGCTTAACCAAGCGCGATCGCAACGCCCAGCCCAGGCATCGCAAGACTATCGGTTTCTTGAGCTACAGTTTCCAGGATCGTATCACTATTATTAACTAACATATTCCACTCAGATTCTTTCATTTGGTTTAGGTATTCCAATCGTAAGTGATGTTGCTCGAATACCCAATATTTTACACTGGGAATAGTGTAACGAATCAGAGCTAACCATTGGGCTTCATTAATCGCTAAAGGATTGCCCTCCATTAATATAATCTTTCCGACATTTCCTAATGCGGCAATACTATGTGCAGCTAATAACATAGAGCGATATTTTGGATGAGAACCCAGTATAAACTTAGTTTCTCCATATTCGGAGTAATGCCGTAACATAATATAAGCTCGCAGCACTAGCTCAATTGTAGCAGGTGTAATTCCAGAAACTAAGAAATGTCGCAAGTCATAACCGTTTAAATACATCCAACGGGCAACTTCACCAACGGTTTTGCCTTCTGCGCCAATACTACCTATATTAATTCCCTGTACCAATGTCATAAAAGGTGCTGGTAATCCCATTGGTGTAAAAGCATCGGAGATTAGGTGTCCTATTTGGCGCAAAATTGCTTCAATTAATCCAATTTGTGGATTATTAGACCAAGTTACATCGCTAAAAATTGAATGGTGTCCGCTCAATTTATCATAAGAAAATCCTGTAATTGTACCCCGCATAATATCAAGAACACCAAAAATAAAACCGAGAACAGGATCGTGTCCAAGACTTTGCAATCGGTGGGAAGATGGAGACATTCCAGGCATATTGGTTGCATCGTAAGGCACTTTGCAAGTTTCCTCAAGATGTTGCGCCCATTCTGCAAACCAATCATCTGAGGTATTAATATTGTACTTTTTCAGCCATGCCGTAATCGGGCTACCCACTTGTCCACCATACTCACCCGTGTTAATTGTTCGGGGAATAGAGACAAGAAAATAATCTGTCAGAGATGCTAAAATACCACTAGATCCCACAAAAGCATAGTCAAACTTATCCCAGTGATACTGAGCGTCGTAAGTTCTAATTTTTTCAATATCTTCATCTGTAAGTATTGATTCATAATGAGCAAACGGATTCTGGATTTTGTGATAAACCCAATCTTGACTTTTAATAACGTTGGTATCTAATTCTTTTTGGCAGTTGTCAACAAAGCTATGCCAATCTGTAAAACCAATTTTAGTTAGTTCCTCTGCTACAGCCCCACAGCCTTCCTGGTAAATCTGGGGAATTATCTTGACAATAGTTTGCCCAGTTTCCGATACGGTAGTGCTAATTGCTTCTGTTACACCGACAACGCTTCCGACAACAGTTTGGGTTGTTTGTAAAGCAGCTTCAGTAATTGATCCGCCTACTACTGTAGCTGTTTCTACAACAGTTTGAGTGGCTTGAATGGTAGTATTAGTAACTGCGTCTTTGGTTTCGACAACTTTATCAACAACAGTTTGAGTAGCTTGAATGGTAGTATTAGTAACTGCCTCTTTGGTTTCGACAACTTTATCAACAACAGTCTGAGTAGCTTGAATGGTAGTATTAGTAACGGCTTCTTTGGTTTCGACAACTTTATCGACAACAGTTTGAGTAGCTTGGAGTGTAGTATTAGTAACGGCTTCTCCTATTCCCATGGCTGTTTCTACCACAGCTTGCCCAGTTTGGGAAATATTATTGCTGATATCGCTTACATTAGATCTGATGATTTGGCTAATGCGATCTAATAATGCCATTGTTTTGAGTGAAATAACTACAGGTTTCTTCAACTGTAAGCGAAGTTACGATGTAGGTTCATCGTAGATATGGCTGAATTTTATCGTAGATATGGCTGAATTTTACTGCCTAAATTGCTGATTATGCCATTCTACACGATACTCAAACGCGATCGCACTTCTAGCACCAGCGAAGCGAATCGCGTACCTCAATCACAACCCCTCCACTGCCTCATCCCTTCATCGCCTCTCATCAGCCATTTATCGCTGACTAGGAACGAAAAACGCGATCGCAATGCCCGCCAGAGGCATCACTCCAAAAAAATGCTATTATTATAATAAATCACAGTAATTGTAACCCAAAAATAATATGAGATTTATCAGCCCCAAAACCGACTTTGCCTTTAAAAAAATATTCGGCTCGGAAGATAGCAAAGACATTCTGATTAGCTTCCTCAATGCCTTAATTTACGACAATCAAAATACCATCCAATCTATAGAAATCATTGACCCCTACGCAGCATCTCAACTTCCCGGATTAAAAGACACATACCTAGATGTCAAAGCCAAAATTAACGATAATACAACTGTGATTATCGAAATGCAAGTCCTCAACGTAGCCTCCTTTAGCAATCGAGTTTTATACAACGCCGCCAAAACCTACGTTACCCAACTCAAATATGGCGAAGGCTACATGAAACTGAAACCTGTCATTGCCTTAACTATTACCGATTTTGAAATGTTCTCCAATCAAGAATCAGCAATCTCTCACTTTGTTTTCCAAGAGACAAAGCGAAAATTTCCCTATCCCGATTGTCATTTAGAGTTAGTCTTTGTCGAACTACCCAAATTCAATAAACAATTGGCTGAATTAGAAAATATCCAAGATAAATGGATTTATTTCCTGAAAAATGCCCCAGATTTGGAGACAGTACCAGAAACCATGGGTGCTATACCCGCAATCCAAAAAGCATTGACTATCGCTAATCAAGCAAACTTAAGTGTTAAGGAATTGGAAGACTTAGACAAACGGGAGATGTTTCTAGAAGATCAGCGCGGTTTGACGATCAAAGGTATTGAGCAAGGTATTCAATCAGGACAAGCAGATATTATTATTCGTCAACTGATTCGTCGTTTAGGCACTATCGAGCCAGAAATTAAAAACCGCATCCGTCAATTACCCACTGTACAATTAGAAAATTTAGCCGAAGCTGTGTTAGACTTCACCAATGTATCAGATTTAATGACTTGGTTCAATTAACGATTGCTCAATAATCAACTATCCATAAAAGGAAAAAATAAGGCAATATGGAGAAAAAGATCGCAGATTTGCGCAAGGATTACACCTTACACGGGTTAAGCGAAACTGATGCTCTTCCCAATCCTTTCACACAATTTAAAATATGGTTCGATCAAGCATTATCCGCCCAACTATCCGAACCAAATGCTATGTCCATTGCTACAGCAAGTCTAGATGGTAAACCATCGGTTCGGATGGTATTATTAAAAGACTATGATGAAAGAGGCTTTGCCTTCTTTACCAACTATAATAGTCAAAAGGGACAGCAATTGCGCGAAAATCCCTGGGGTGCAGTTGCCTTTTGGTGGGCTGAGTTGGAAAGGCAGGTGCGGATTGAAGGACAAGTTGAACAGGTTTCGCCTGAAGAGTCGGATAGTTATTTTCAAAACCGTCCAAGAGCATCTCAATTAGGTGCTTGGACATCTGCTCAAAGTGAAGTTATTAATAATCGCGAAGTCTTGGAGCAACGGTTGGCAAAATTTCAGCAGGAGTACGAAAATAAAGAAGTTCCTCGTCCACCTCATTGGGGCGGATTTCGGGTTATTCCTACTATAATTGAATTTTGGCAAGGTCGTCCTAATCGCTTACACGATCGATTAATTTATAAAAAACAGGATAATGGTAGTTGGATAATCCAACGGCTGTCACCTTAAAAAGTCAAGCTCAAGAATAAAGCCTCTATCTGTAGGGTGCGTTATGCGTAGCTAACGCACCATTACCAATATATCAGGACTTACGCAAAGCCTCTATCTCTAGGGTGCGTTATGCGTAGCTAACGCACCATTACCAATATATGTAATCTAGTGTATCCAAAAATATTGTTTACCCAACGATAAAATGAAAATACGTCGAACAACAACTATTATTATCGCCGCGATCGTATTTTTATTAACAATCCTCTTGACACCAGGATCGGTAATATTTAATTGGCAATTTATTCCCACTTCCTTTGCCAATCAAACAGATATTATTCCGAATTCAGATCGACAGTTACTTAGTATTTATCAACCTATTCAAGATGTTGCTTGGGAAGGACAATTTATCACACCCAAGGGAATCACTTATTTTGCGGCAAGTGAGGTTACAGATGGCTATTTATTGCGCACTGGTGCTGAAAATGATTTGGCAACTGCCCAAACGATGAGCGATGCCAAAGCCCAAACTGAAGCTCTTTTTAATATCGGGATTGGCTACCATGTTGAGGGAGATTATGACAAAGCAATTGATACTTACAAGCAATGTTTGGATAAGGCGCGAGAAATTAGCAATCGCGATTTAGAAGTTATGACTCTCGGTAATCTGGGATTGGCTTACAGTCGCATAGCTAATTATGCTGATGCTATCGATTACTTCAATGAATATTTTGGATTTACTTGGCATAAGGCTTATTATTATAATGGCACTGATCCGCGCTTAGGTGAAATGGCTTTGGGGAATATCGGTAATGCTTATTATAGTGAGGATCTCTATGCTAAAGCAATTGAATTCCACAAGAAGCGTTTGGATTTAGCTAAGGAAATTAAAGATATTAAAGGTGAGGGTAAGGCTTTAGGAGATATTGGGATAGTTTATCAGGCTTTAGGGGAATATGACAAGGCGATAGATTCCCAGCAACAGTATTTAGGAATCGCACGGGAAGTTAAAGATAGTTATGGAGAAATTGAAGCATTAGGCAATTTGGGGATTACTTATCAAAGTCTAGGGGATTATGAGAAAGCAATTGCCGCCTTTCAACAAGGTTTAGCTAAAGCTAAAATTACCCAAAACCGCAGACAACAAGCAAAATCACTCTCTAATTTAGGTGGCTCTTATTATTTTAGTGGGGACTTTGCTAAAGCGATTCAGTTTTATGAAGAGGCTTGGGAGGTTTCTTGGAATCATATTAATGATGCTCGTATATTATATGCGATTCGTGGGAATGAAGGATTGGCTTATTTTGAGAAGGGAGATTTAGCTAAAGCGATTCAATTTTATCAGGAGTATTTGAAATTAACTTATAGTTATAACAATCGTCGGGGAGAAGGGGTAGCTAGGAATAATTTAGCCTTAGCTTATCTCAAATCTGGCAATCTGGCAGAAGCAGAGAAACAACTGCGAGAAGCAATTAAGATTTGGGAAGACTTACGGAATAGATTAGGAGGTAACGATATTTATAAAATATCGCTGTTTGAAACTCAGACGGCGATTTATAGTAACTTGCAACAAATTCTGATTGCCCAGAATCGGATTAATGAGGCGCTAGAAATTGGGGAAAGAGGCAGAGCGAGGGCATTTGTTGAGTTATTACAGCGGCGCTTATCTCCCGATTCTAAACAAAATTTGACTATTGCGCCCATTACAATCGAGCAAATTAAACAAACAGCTAAAAATCATAATGCTACTATTGTTGAATATTCGGTAATTGCCAATACTTTTAAAATTAATAATCAAATCCAGACTCGCGAATCATCACTTTATGTTTGGGTAATTAAACCAAGTGGTGAAGTATCATTTCGCTCGGTAGATTTGAAGCCATTATGGGAACAGAAAAAATTGTCCCTAGATAAAATAGTAGTTAATAGCCGTGCGGCAATCGGGGCGAGAGGAAGAGGATTAGGCGCAGTAGAAAGAGTCGAGCAACCTAGCAGACGAAGGCTATTGGCACAACTGTATGAATTGCTGATTAAACCCATTGCCGATTTATTACCTACAGATTCGGCATCCCGTGTCATTTTTATTCCCCATCGTCAATTATTTTTGGTTCCTTTTATCGCCTTGCAAGATGAAAAGGGTAAATTTTTGATTGAAAACTATAATATTTTGACTGCCCCATCAATTCAAGTTTTGGATTTGACGTTTAAATCTTCCACTGCTTCAAACAGTCGGGGAGCTAAAGGAGTTGGGGATATTCTGGTAATGGGAAATCCGACAATGCCAAGTATTCCACCTGATATTGGGGAACCTCCAGTACAATTACCCAGTTTACCAGGAGCAGAACAAGAAGCAAATGCGATCGCAAAATTACTAAATACAAAGGCGATTACTGGTAATGAGGCGACTAAAGCGAATATTGTACCAAAGATGCAGCAATCGAAAATCGTTCACTTGGCCACACATGGCCTATTAGATGATTTTACAGGACAAGGGATACCCGGCGCGATCGCACTTGCTCCTGATGGCAAGGATAATGGATTATTGACGGCTGAAGAAATCCTCAATTTGAAGTTAAATGCTGATTTAATAGTTTTGAGTGCTTGCGATACGGGGAGGGGCAGGATTACTGGTGATGGAGTTGTGGGATTATCTCGTTCCTTGATTACTGCTGGTGTTCCCAGTATAATTGTTTCTTTGTGGGCTGTACCAGACGCGCCTACAGCATCGTTAATGACAGAATTTTATCGCAATTTGCAACAGAATCCAGACAAGGCTGCGGCTTTAAGAAATGCGATGTTGACGACAATGAAACAGTATCCCAATCCTATCGATTGGGCAGCATTTACTTTAATGGGGGAACCCTAATACACGAGCGCATGACCTTGATATAGAGGAGGTGGGTCTTTTCTTTTTCTGACATCTACTTGAGCGTATCGTCCAATGACGCGCACTTTTTTACCTTCGGTTTCGGCTTTTAATAATTCATCTATCTCCTCATCATTTATTGAATCAAATGGATTAGGAAAAAGTTCCTCAAGATCGCGGTCATTCAAAATAATCGGCATAGGATTATGCCTGGTAGCACTATTCACGAGTAATTTTTACTCCTTCTCTTACCGTCTCATTGGTTCGGGATCTATGAATTTATTTCATACTCATTAGTTATCGGATTCCAGACAGCATTTAATTGAGCAAAAGCTTTCTGGTGAAGGCTCCAAATATCCTCACCAGGATTAGATGCTAAAAGCTCATCCCGATATTCTTTACTAACAGGGTAGATATTGGATACAGCACATAAAACTTGCGATTGTAAGCTCTCATTAAATCCATAGTCAGGATATAACCCTTGGCAGGGAGCTGATTTTAAGAATTCTTCTACAGCAGCTAAAGGATGAGAATCGGGAATAAGTGGTTTAGCTCGCAGTTGGCACTCTCTAGCGCACCATTCAATATAATTTGAGGGAGGTTGAGGCTCTCCAAGAACGATATAGCCCATAACTAAAAAAAGTGGAATACCTCGATGAATATGAAGAGGAAATAAGGGAAAAATTTCGGGATTTTCTGGGATTTCCATCATCATGGGTTTACCTATCCTCAAGTCGGGTAGCACTGCTTGTCCGTCTTGGCGGATGAAGAGAAGGCGAGCTGTCATCATGGCGTTATTTTGCTCGTTTTGTAGTCGCCAAATCATTTTAAGGTTGTCGTCTTCTTCCTCCATTTCGTCCTCCATTTCCTCTGGCATTTCGTCCTCCGTCTGGAGAGGAAAATTAGTCTCCATTTCCTTCTCCATCTCCATCTGGAGAGCAAAATAGTCCTCCATTTCCTGCTCCATCTCTTCAATCAGTTCGCAGTAGCTCTGTAAAGCTTGGATAGATTTCTCATATCCAAGATGATGAAGATAGTTAGCTGCTTTGATTATAGCTTGAGGGTTAAATTTATATTTTGGGTAGGCAAAGATTAGACGCATTAATTGGATCGCTTGGATAATTTTTGAGTCATTATTGTTCGATAAATTCACTGATTTCACTCGACTATATCTGGTGTATTTCTTTTTATTTTGTCATAGAAATCCTAGATCATTGGTCTTCTAGGACTAAATCATTAAGAACCTAGGCTAGGTCCAGTCTTTGTGACTCTACTCTTGCTTATTTTTTTAACGCAATTAAACTGGCTTGTAACCGAACGAAACAGCGAGTTACTGTCATCCCAATCCCTTGGTTGAGTTTCCGTTGCCGGAAGGCAGCCTGAGTAGGCAGCAGGACTCCAATTATCTGGTTCATTGTAGTTAGGAATATACTTGGCATACCCTGCAACGCTGTGGGTTCCACGATAACCAATAGATAATGGTTGAATATCAAATGTATCTGTAGCTGGAGGTCTACCATTGAAGCTAAGTGGTTGACCATTTGTCACTTTCCAAGCTTCCCAGTAATTGGTGAAACCCAATGTTTTCTGTCCTTATGCTTCACCCTTGCCGCCACATTCCTAGGAAATAAAACACGTCCTTACCTCTGACTGCGAGTCGGGGTAATTGTCGAGAGGTTTTGACTTCATATTACTTAAGATCATCTCCGGTGTTTCTACCAACTACTAAATATGACCACTACAACCACAGATTGGTATCAAGCCAACTATCAATACTTGATGGCATCAGTTAACCGCCATCACCTTAACCCAATCTCCCCTAAAAATTGACCCATACATTCTCTGTTATTTATTAAGAGAATCGGACATTGACCTCCAACTGATTGACAAAGTTAAACCAGTCCAAGCCGATTTAACCGGAGATTTAGCCCTCCCGCCAAGTCATCAAGAAATTGCCCAAAAAGTCCTGAAACGTTGGACAGAATCGAACTCAGATAATCCGCTAGAAATTATTGAATTATCTCAATCAGATCTCACCAGCAAACGCCGAATTGCGGCTGAGATAAGTAACTTATACGCCAAGAAACCCGGTTTCTACAGAAAATCGTGGGTTTAGACGATCGAGGTTGACGAAGAAACCGGGTTTCTGACGAGTTGTGTGCAAGTCATGGAGGAATAAACAAGGGGATGGCAGCCCCTTGCCTATCACAAATAACTATTTAGCAGCGAGGGTTAAACTAGAGCCTAATTTGAGATCTAAATCTGTGTCAGGTTCAATAACATATAGATCCACACTGTTGCGCCCTAGGAAGCGCTGAATCAAGGTTAAAGCAACACCGGAACCCGCCCCAATCAAAAGTTCCTCAGTTGCGATCGCGCGATCTCCTGTTACTGCGGAGATTGCTGCTGCTGCCGCTGTACCTAGTGCTGCATTCTTAACTAGAGTACCCACACTAGTACCCTTACCCACAGTTTCAGTAGTAGTAATGAATCCAGAAGAAGCATCAATGGTTATTTGTTGACCATTCATCACCAATTTCTGGGCAATAAATTGAGCGCCATTGTCAGTCGTGCGTAACTCACCAACTACTTCACTACCAGCAGGAATTAATATCTTACCATTAGCAGTAGTAATGTTAGCATCTACAGTCAGTGTCAGGGGCAGTTTTTCGTCTTCCTTAGCCACGAGAATCTTTTCTCTGACATATTTAACTGGAATACTTGTACCTGCTGGAATTGTAAAAGTGGTAGCAACTGGAGTAGGATCGGCAATGTATTGGGAAGAAACTGTATTTGCTAGTCCTTCTTGAACGAGTGCTTGATAGATAAAAGCCGCTACTTCTGCCCGGGTTGCATTCCGTTGAGGATTCAAAGTATTGACATTGGGATAATTAACCACCACACGATTATTTGTTGCGGCGGCAATCGGTGTCCGCGCCCAGCTAGAAATACTAGATGAATCGTTATAGTAATTCAGAACAGTTGTTGAACTAGAGGAATATTCCAGTCCATTTGAGAGAGAAACTAAAGCTTGTTCGCGGGGAATATTTTGTTCTGGACGGAAGACACTTCCGGGATAACCTGTCAAAAATCCAGTGGTATATGATTCCTGAATTGCGGAAAACGCCCAGTATTTGGAGGGAACATCAACAAATCTAGTTCCGTCACGTTTCGATTGTTTTTTGAATTCTTTATTGGCTTTTTTCAACATCGCCGCAAACTGGGCGCGGGTTACTGGAGCATCGGGACGGAAACTGCCGTCGGGGAAGCCAGCAATAATATCTCTTTGTGATAATTCACTAATAAAAGTTCTTGCCCAGTAGCTGGAAGAAACATCAGTAAAGTTACTAGATTGGGCAAAACCAGGAGCAGCAGAAAATATAGGTGATACGATACTAGCGCTTAAGCCAAAAGCTAAAAATGCAGCGGTTCCAGATTGCCAGGAATGTAAGTTAGACATGGAAGGCGTTCTCCAAAGATTCTCGTGTTGTTAAATCACTAGACAAGTGAGTAAAAAAAGATGTTCCCGAAATTTTCTATCTCTTTTGCTTCGGTAATTTTATCTATTAACTCAGTACAATTATCTTTTGTGTTGAGCCGGAAATTTTGGGAACAATCTGAGAGGGAAAACGTCCGGATCGGTAAATTAGTTGTCGTATAAAAAACTCCACTTACCGTATTGGGGAGTGGGGAGCTGGGGATTGGGTTTCCTCTATTGAGTGGCTGTGGGAACGTTATCGTCACGAATTGCGGTATGGAGTAGATCTGTACTAAAGAATGCGATCGTAAGTCCTATAATAAATTACAGCAGTTTTCAGTAGGATTAGGTATTAAATAAAACCCTACTC
>NZ_JAMZMM010000130.1 GCF_024178385.1 Limnofasciculus baicalensis BBK-W-15
GGGAGTGGGGAATAGGGGAAAAGCAACAACAAACAACAAACAACAAACAACAAACAACGAAATGAATTCATTCTTTTGTTCGGAAATGTCTCGTCAAGCTGGAGAAGGATTGATTGGCAGTGCGACACCATGTCAGATATATGTTTTGATTGAGTGTCCTTTCCCTTGGACATCCAACGCATTTGAATCTAAATCGGTTCCTGAAAATCTTAGGAATTTAGTTAAGTTAGCCGATAGAAAAGCATCCCTTGTGCCGATTCGTTTTCTGTTAATTCATGGACAATCTAGAACGAAAGATGGCATCAAAGTCTTAATTTACCACCAGCAACCGGGCGATTTTTGCCAGGGATACCAAAGGAGGGAATGGCAGGTGGATTCTATTGAGGAAGTGGCTGGATTGGTAAAAAGCTACTTGGCAGGAGAAGTACCTCCGAGTGAAACTAGTACTTCACAAATTCGGGATATCTTAATCTGCGTTCATGGTAGCCACGATAAATGTTGCGCCAAGCATGGCATTCCATTTTACCGAGAAGCGATCGCAGCCATCGCACAATGGGATCTTCAGGAGGTGCGTCTTTGGCAAACCAGTCACTTTGGTGGACATCGCTTCGCGCCAACCTTAATCGATTTACCAGATGGTCGTTATTATGGCCGTTTGACGCAGACAGGGTTACATTCAATTTTGACACGAACAGGAAATCTACAATCTCTGGACCAATTTTATCGTGGTTGGAGCATTTTACCTACCTGTTTACAAGTCTTAGAAAAGGAATTAAGACTGAACTATGACTGGAAATGGTTTGGCTATAATATCGCCCATCGAATCATCGGTTGTAGTCTAGATAGGGATTGGATACAAGCAGAATTTTCGGTTCAACTGCCGAGTGGATTAATTCATCGTTACGAAGCAGAAATCGTCAAAGATATACAGAAAATACTTAGCTTGAAAGGTTCTTGTAATGCCTCTGAAACTTCAGAGTATTTTCAATATATAGTCAAGTCATTGTATCGGTGTTCTCCGAAAACTGTTCCTTTACATTCTTCAGTTTTCCACGCTACTGCTTGAAATAAATCTCCGTTTGTTCATAGATTAATCTCGTCACATCCATAAATTATGAATTGCTCTTGTTGTTCGGGAAAACTATTGCGACATATCAATCGAAATGGATTGTACTGGTATTGCCTAGATTGCAGACAAGCGATGCCAGCATTGCCAGAAATTCATCAATCATTCCATCAAGTAAAACCGCTATCGCCAGAAGGGATAAACGACAAATGACAAGATCCTGATAAAGCAACCAACCTGAGTTCGGTGTTATGAGTATGCGCTTCGCGAAGCGCATACTCCGTTGGCGTAGCCGCCCTGAAAGGGCTACTCCGAACTCAGGTAACCATAGTTTTAGCGGGTAATAGTGTCCTTTTCTAGGATATCTAAAAGATGGTAAAAACTGTAATGTTTGAGTGAAGAAATATCTAGGTTGGCAATGTCGGCAAATCTTTTCTGGGATTCGATTTTATGACTTTTCTGGACATTGCCCACCCCACGTTTAATTACCTTTGACTATCAACCCCCAAACTTTTCATAGCACTTCTGCAATGATTCGCTTTAACTTGGGGTATTTGCCCTCATTATATATTAATCATGGTCGTGTCTTTTCATTGAGTTATCTTCCTAGGAGAAAAAGCAACCATTTCAATAAGAATCTCTGTCTTGACAGAATTAGCGATGAAACAGTTATGATGTGCTGTCTCGTGCATTTCCTCAATCTGTTTATCGGTAGGTAAATTGTCTCCTGTAAAAATTACATGGGGACGGAGATTAACTTTAGTAATGGCAAGCTTACCCTCTTCATTTTTATCCAATAAACCAATAGCGCGATCGACGTAGCTATCAACGATAAACTTATGTTTTGCGGCAATAGATAGAAACCAAAGCATGTGACAACTTGAGAGAGAAGCAATGAATGCTTTTTCAGGGTCAATATAGGCAGGATTAGAATAGGGAAGAGGAACAATATGTGGCGAAGCAGAAGCGGCAATTTCGGCTCCTCCGTCAAATTTCCAACTATGTTCGCGGCTGTATTTGTTATCAGTGAACTTGGCTTGTTGCGCTGCCACTCAACGATGGCAATATGTTCAGTTTTGCTAGTTTCTTGGTACATAATTTTACTCGTACAATACGATCGCATCTGCTTCAGTCTGTTGGAGTATGTAGTTTCATCCGATCGCTGCCGATAATGTATCACAGTCTACCGAATTTAATTAAGAAATGTATTACAGTCATAAAAATATTCCAAAATGTAATCTAGCTTACCTCCACCATGCGTATTGAGCAGTTGCAAGCTTTTCTCGCTGTTGCCGAGACAGGGAACTTCGGACAAGCCGCCCGCAAATGTGGGGTGACTCAATCCACCATCAGCCGCCAAATACAGTCCCTGGAAGCTGACTTGGGTTTGCCACTGTTTCATCGCACGGCTCAAGCTAAGTTAACCTTGGGAGGAGAAAACCTACTACCTCGCGCTCGTAAAATCTGTCAAGAGTGGCGCAATGCTACTCAAGAGTTATCAGATTTAATCGCAGGGAAGCAACCGGAACTTTGCGTGGCAGCGATTCCGTCAGTTTTTTCTCACTATTTGCCACCCGTATTACAGAAATTTTGCCGCGACTATCCAGATGTACAGTTAAGGATAACTTCATTGGGGAGCGATCGCGCCCTGAAAGTTTTGCGCGATGGTTTGGTAGATATCGCCATCGTGATGAATAATCGCTTTTTAACTTCTAGTCCGGAAATGGTGGTAGATGTACTCTATAATGAGCCTATTGAACTGTTGATGGCGGCAAATCATCCCCTCACTCAATACGATCGCATCCCTTGGACTGAGCTAGTTAAATACCCGCAGGTTATGTTTAAAGATGGCTACGGAATGCAACGCCTGGTGCAAGAATGGTTTGCTAGACAAGGTGTTAATCCCCAAATAGTGATGGAATTAAATGCCCTGGAAGCTTTTCGTGGAGTAGTGCGTCATAGTGACTTGATTGCTCTATTGCCCCAATCAGCTCTCATGGAAGCCAAGATCGATCCTACCCTGGCAATCCGTGCGATCGCAAATCTCACCACAGCACTACCATCTGTTAACCATAGAGTCGGAAATATCTCCACATCAGATATTAGTCTCACTCGTCAGGTTGTACTAGTCACTACTCAGGATCGGCTCCAAATTCCCCCAATTAAGTATTTTTGTCAACTTGTGCGGCAGTTAGACAAGTCCAATATTAACCCTTCATCTTTGGTTTTGAGTGCATAATTGTTGTTGGTTATTTGCGATCTGTTGTTTGTGATTTCTCCAAAACTAATAAGCAAGAGCTAATAACTAATAACCGCTCGCTAATAACCAGTAACTAACAACCAATTAAATAGTTATTATGAGTAATGCGTTTAGAGAATTATTAAAAAAAGTGGGTAGTGGTACTCACACAGGAAAAGATTTAAGTCGCGAAGAAGCAGAAATAGCGACTCGGATGATGCTATTAGGAGAAGCAACTCCCGCCCAGATTGGTGCATTTTTGATCGCCCATCGAATTAAACGCCCGACAAGCGAAGAATTAGCAGGAATGCTAGATGCTTACGATCGGATTGGCCCCAAATTGGTAGGGAATGGGGAATGGGGAGTAGGGAGTGGGGAATGGAAAAGAGATAAACTAGCAGCAGAAATTCCCTCTTCCTCCTCTCCCTCCAAGGAAACTAAACCCGTAACAGTCTTGGGGACACCTTATGATGGACGGGATCGCACTGCGCCTGTGACTACTTTAACAGCACTAATTCTTGCTGCGGCGGGAGTATCAGTATTAATGCACGGGGGGGATCGAATCCCGACTAAATATGGTATTCCTTTGATGGAAATTTGGCAGGAATTGGGAGTTGATTTATCGAAATTAAGCCTAGCCAAAGTTCAGGAATTGCTGGAAAAAACTGGTTTGGGATTTATCTATTTACCTCAACATTTTCCAGAAGCCCAAGAGTTAGTTACCTACCGCGATCAAATTGGAAAACGTCCACCTATTGCTACAATGGAGTTAATTTGGTCTCCTTATGCAGGTGAAATTCATCAGGTAGCGGGTTATGTTCATCCACCGACAGAAGTTCGCTTTCGAGATGTATTTAAAATGCGAGGAGTGACTAATTTTACCCTGGTGAAAGGATTAGAGGGAAGCTGTGACTTACCTTGCGATCGCACGGCTATTATTGCTATCAGTAACCCTAATACTGGTGAAGGTTTTGAGCGTTTGCTTCTCCATCCTAGTGACTACGGCTTCGCCGGGAAAGAAGTCCCCTTTGAGTCAACTAGCCAACTCATCACCCAAATGGAGGAAATTTTAGCCGGGAAATCCTCCAATTTGCTGCAAGCTGCAATTTGGAATGGTGGGTTTTACTTGTGGCGTTGTGGTGTTTGTGAAGATTTGCAAACAGGTTTGGATAAGGCAGAAAACCTCTTCACTGACGGTTATGCTGAGAAAAAACTTACAGAAATTAAAAGTGCCATTGATTGATGGGGAATGGGGAGCGTCAGAGCGGATGCCGTATCGGGAGGTGGGGAGTTAGCTATTAGCCATTGATTTTAGTTAAAATTGGCGATTGAGAAGTCTTTCGAGAAAAAGCCATGAAAACCGTATCATTTTCTCCAGTATGTCACCAAATTAATTCAGATAAGTTAGTAGTAGGCGCTTTAGCGCTGAAGCGCTTACTACTAACCAGATTAACAGCTCAAAATAATGTTGGTGGAGTAGTAGTTTGTGGATTACTTGTTTCGGGGTGTTTCGCATTACCAGCCAACGCACAATTTCGCCCCAATTTTTTCCAAGAATTTAACCAACAATGTCAGCGAGCAACAACAGCTTCTGGTAGAGATTTGACTCAACGAAGTAACTATGAATCTCTTCGGGAGCAATCCTATGGATTACCAACTCAAAAACAAGCTAGTTTTTCCGGTTGCGATTTGAGAGCAGCAAATCTCAGAGGTGCGAATTTAAGTGGAGTTGATCTCAGTGGAGCTAATTTTAGCCCCGCTACATTAGTTGAGCGGGCAATTGTAACTGAAACCCCCTCTAATCTAACAGGAGCAAATTTTAGTCAGTCTAAACTGGATTATGCAAATTTAACTAAAGCCATTTTAACTAATGCCAATTTGCAGGGAACCCGTTTATATGATACCAATCTGAGCGGTGCCAATTTAGGAGGTGCTAATTTAGACGGTGCATTTGCACCTTATGCCATATTATATGGAGCAAAATTGAACGGGGCTAGCCTAAGTCAGAGTAATTTTACCTCGGCGAGAATGGCGGCAGCGGATCTGAGTAATGCCAATTTTTCTCAAGCTAAATTATTGTTTGCGGATTTAAGAAATGTGACTCTGGTTGGCGCTAATCTTACTAATGCTGATTTCACAGGAGCTAATCTTACTGATGCCAATTTGAGTGGTGCAATTGGTGCTAATTTAACGGGGGCTAATTTGTGTAGGGCTACGTTGCCTAATGGCACAATATCTGAGGCAGGTTGTGATTAGTTATTGGTTGTTAGCTAATTGTAGGGTGTGTTACCGCGAAGCGTAACGCACCATCTACTTCATCTCAGAAATAACGGTGCGTTACGCTGAAGCCATAACCCACCCTACGCACCCTACTGCTACTGCCTAACTCAATACCAAAAGAAGACATTTATGATAAAAATACACCTATTTTACTCCACACTTTCAGCAAAATTAACTTTTTTATACAGTTGACTCAAAGACAATTCTACATTAATTGAGGCAAGGATTAAATTATCATCTTCCGCTTCATACTCCGTCAAAATCCATTGATTTTCCGAAGTTTTAACATACTGCATCACATAATATCTCGTTTGGTCAATCATAATATACTCTTGAACTTCGGGAATTGAACGATAATAGAGAAATTTATCGCTGCGATCGTAATCTTTAGTAGATTTAGATAAAACTTCGGCAATTAACCTAGGATTTGTGACTGTTGTAGTATTTGTCCCGTAATAAACAGGCTGCCCTTCAATTACCATAACATCAGGATAGGTAAATTCTCGATAGCGCGGTATCCACAATTTCACATCCCCAATATAAACCTCATAGTTTAGATCGTTTAATGCCAGACTCAAACAAACATAAAAATTACCTGCAAGTTTATTATGATTAGTAGTGCCGCCAGTCATTGGGATAATTTCTCCATCACGATACTCGTTTTTGCTATCGGCTTTTTCCTCCAGTTGTAAATATTCTTCTGGAGTATAGTAAGCTTTAAGCGTTTTGATTTCAATAGTAGTAGTTTGTAGTTTCATAAGCTTGTTTAAGTTGATTCTGCTAAAAGTTACTGGAGATTCAGATAATAATACTCAATTTTCACTAAGGGCTGCCAATTTAATTGTACTGGATTTTGAATGGGATGTACTTCTGGACTTGAGGCACAATTAAATACCACATACAGCCAGTAATCATCCTGCAAACGCGCTGCTGTTTTATACTCATTTGTTGTCAACGCCACCTCACTTACGGGGAATGGTGAGTGGGGAGTGGGGAGTAGGGAGTAGGGAATGGGGAATGGGGAAATTAATTAGCCATGTATCAGTGCCAATAATGCCCTCAAAATCATAATTGCGATCGCACCCAAAAGAATTGCCAATAAAACTAATCCCCCCAAAATCCAAGCTAAAAACCACCAATCCGCCTTTTGAGACGATGGAGAAACCTTAAAATGTTCTTCCAACAGCGCGATATTTTTCGTATTAGCTTTCCACGCCGCGTCAACCACATCCCCCACTACGGGCACAGTACCCATCACCATATCCAAAACAATATTCACCGCCATCTGTACTAAAATCTTTCGCGATATACCCATTCTTGCTGCTTCCACCACAATATAAGCAGAAACAGCAGTACCTAAAAAATCGCCCACACCTGGAAATAAACCCAGAATCGGATCGAGTCCAAACCGTAAAGGCGTTCCCGGAATTGCGATCGCATTATCCAGCAAATCGCTTAACCGACGCAGGCGTTGTAAAGTAGAAAACTTCGATTCATTAATCATTTTTTTCAAAATATCCCCTAAATTACCATTACTAATAATAGCAAATTGCTTATCAACTATAGCTAAAAATACTTGCTCTAATCTATCTCCCCACTCCCCACTTCCCACTCCCTACTCCCCTCCTCACTCCCATCAATAACAGCGGTTTTTCTTCTCGCTTCTGCCATCGCCTCCCCCACTGTAAAATTAAGCTGATCTCCTAATAATAGAACCAAAGAACTCATATAGAGCCAAAGTTGCAAAACAATTACAGCCCCCAAAGCACCGTAAATTTTATGGTAACTGCCAAAAGTTGCCGCCACATAATATCTAAATATACCAGATACAATCGCCCAAGAAACAGCCGCCAAAACTGCTCCCGGCAATATCGGTGTTTCCGGAAACCTACGACTTGAGCCAAAGCGATAAATAACCGCAAAAACTATAGCCACAATCCCCAAAGCCAAAACCGAACTCAAGAGTCGTAAGAAAGTCAATAAAACCAATACAATACTTTTATCGTTGACCATTTTTACCAAAAAGTGACTGCTCACCAAGAGGGAAGAAGCGATAAATAACAAAAAAATACTCCCAAAAGTTAAACCCAAAGAAATCAACTTTGCCTTCCAAAATGGTCTAATTTCTTCCGGAGAAACTTGATTAATTTGATCCAGGGCATTCATTGCCGCACCCAGCGCTCCTGAAGAGACCCAAATTGCTACAATAAAACTTAGAGAAAATAAACCTTGGTTATGGCTAGATTTAATCCCTTCCGCAAAATTATGTATCAGTTGCATCGCCTCTTCTGGTGCTACATCTCTCAGATGAACAGTTGGGTTAGTCCAAGGAAAAAACTGTTTGAATAATTCAATTGCTGTCAAGATCACCAAAATTGCTGGAAATACAGCTAACATAGCATTATATGCCATCTGAGATGATAGTCCCATCAACCGACATTTCATCGCACGGGCAACCGTTTTTCTCACAGTTGCCAGGTTAAGATAGCGAAAAAACCTGAAAAAACGAACCAGACGAGGGAGTAGCATAGATTTTAATTGTGGCGGTAAGATATTTAATAACTATTGTTAGGACTTACGCAAAGCCTCCATCCGTAGGGTGCGTTATGCTTTGCTAACGCACCACAATCCCCGATCGTTATATGTGATGTATCTGTATAAGTCCTGTATTATGCTAAGTTTGCCAGTAATTAACCTGACAGGGGTTGGGGTATAGAGAATAGAGGATAGAGACTAGTAATTTTTATTTTCTCTCTACTCCCTCGAGTCTAGTCCCTTTTCAGTCACTAATTTGAGTGGCACAAAACATTCTGGAGCGAAAAAACAAGTTAAGGAGTATTTATCAATGTCTAATGATGTCAAGCAATGGTTAGCCGAAATCAAAGAGTTAAAGCAACAACTTGCTGATACAATTCGGGATCGCGATGCCGTGACTGAAAGTGCAGCCAACTGGCGGGAACTCTATAACACAGAAGCACAGCAACGCCGCACCGAAGCGAAGCTGGCGCAACAACAAATCGAAACCCTCAAAGGGCAAATCCAAATACTCCAACAGGAGAGTGTGCAACTCAAATCCGAAAACCCCAACGCCGCTTCCGCTATCGCAGAGGAAGTAGGAAAGCTGCAACAAGTTGACCAATTGCAGGCAAAACTACAAGAAGTTATGATAGAACGCGATCGCCTTCTAGATGCGTTAAAAGTTGAGCAAGGAAATCACGCCCAAACTCGCAAAAGCTTAACGGCTGTGATTGGGGATACAATCGATCAATTAACTAAGGAAAGAGTAGCACGTTCCCCAAGTGAGGATTCCCAAGAAATAAAAAATTCTTAGCACAAACCTGAGTTCGATGTTAGGAGTAGCCCTTTCAGGGCGGCTACGCCAACGGTGTTAGGAGTAACCCTTTCAGGGCGGCTACACCAACGGTGTTAGGAGTTAAAATTTAAGAGCATTAGTTGAATCATACCACTAACGTAATAATCAGCTTTTCAACTTCTCCAGGGGAGTGCCCACCCTACATTAAACGCTTTATTGACATTGGTGCAAGATCTCAGTATCACACTTGTGGTTCAATTCCAGCAGCGCGTAACTGACTTCGCAATTGCTCTAACTGACTTTGTGCTAATTCAGCTCTTTGTCTTTCTTGTTCAGCCCGTTGTCTTTCTTGTTCAGCCCGTTGTCTTTCTTGTTCAGCTCTTTGTCTTTCTTGTTCAGCCCGTTGTCTTTCTTGTTCAGCTCTTTCTGCTCCCGTTAACAATAAATTACCTTGACTATCCCACCAACGGAGCCAAGGTAATTCTACATTTTGATAGCGACCTTGCCAAATTCCTAATTCCACTTCTAATGGCGCAATTGAATAATTACCTCGCTCGTTTGCTGGTACTAATTGATATCGATCCTCTATTAAGTGATATAATTCTATCCGAGCCAATCTGACTTCATAAATTCCGTAAAAGGCTGGGCGAATGACATTTTCATAAATCCAGAACTTTCCAGGTTTTCTTTCTTCTGGAATTGTCCTCAATAAAGGTGTTCTATCTCGTTCTTCTGAGCCATCTCCTGAGACAAATTCTAATACAATTAATGGTGATATGAGTTCTTGCCACAAAACATAAGAACGACGCATTCTACCATCTATAGCTGGTGGTACATTGGGGACATAAAACCAATCTGGAGCTTCTGCACCTCTTTCTGGTGGGTCAGTTAATCGCCAATATATACCAGAATCTTGACCGATACAATAGTTACCTTCGGGATGCCTTCTTTGGAGTATCGGATTAATAGAATCTGTTAAAAGAATGCTTTGAGGATGTTCTTGTAAATTTTTCACAAAAGTACCATCCGACTCTGGTAATTGAGTATGATCGGGTAAGGTTGTAATTGTTTGGGCTACTTCAATAGTAGAAGTCATAAGCTGTTGTTAAAGTTATTTAACTTCTATTCGACTAATCTCTAAAACCCCATCACCTCAGCTACCGCTTCTAGTTTTGGCTCAATTCCCTGGATTAATTGATTATTGCAATGTTTAATCGCCGTATCTGGATCTTTTAAACCATTACCCGTTAAGACACAAACCACGGTTGCTCCCGCTGGCACTCGATCTTTTACTTTCAACAAACCAGCCACTGAAGCGGCACTAGCAGGTTCGCAGAAAATACCTTCTTGAGACGCTAATAACCGATAGGCTGACAAAATTTCCTCATCGGTGACGCTATTAAATTCACCTTTACTCTCTTGTTGCGCAGCAACAGCCTGTTCCCAACTCGCTGGATTACCAATTCTAATTGCTGTTGCGATAGTTTCTGGATGCTGGAAAACTTTACCTGTGACTAGAGGAGATGCGCCCGCTGCTTGGAATCCCATCATCCGAGGAGTGCGATCGCATTTTCCCTGTTCTTTATATTGACAAAAACCCTTCCAATATGCTGTGATATTTCCGGCATTACCAACTGGAATACAAAGCCAATCAGGGGCCTCACCTAAATTATCTACAATTTCAAATGCTGCTGTCTTCTGTCCCTCGATGCGATAGGGATTTACAGAGTTAACCAGAGTTACCGGATAGTTTTGGGCCAATTCTCGCACAATATCTAATGCTTGGTCAAAATTTCCATTAATTGCCAGTACTTCCCCCCCATATACTAACGCTTGAGCTAATTTGCCCAGCGCCACATATCCATCCGGCACAATTACAAACGCCCGCATTCCACCGCGACGGGCATAAGCTGCTGCTGCTGCGGAGGTATTACCCGTACTAGCACAGATTACCGCTTTTGCGCCTGCTTCCTTCGCCTTAGAAATTGCCATAGTCATCCCTCGGTCTTTAAAGCTACCTGTGGGATTAAGACCGTCATATTTTACCCATACTCGCACCCCTTTGCCAATCTCATTTGCGATCGCAGGTGCGGGTATCAGTGGTGTATTCCCCTCTAGTAGGGTAACCACGGGGGTAGATTCCGTGACAGGCAAATATTGTCGGTAAGCCTGGATCAAACCAGACCAAGCTAAGGGATGAGAATTAGTTTTCTCAACGGCAGGATCATCGGTAGCAGACAGACTTGAAGCCACAATTCGGTTATTGGTTGTTGGTTATTGGTTGTTGGTTATTGGTTGTTGATTGTTGGTTGTTGGCATGAGGTTTATCGCTAATTGTTTTTTCTTCTTAGCTAAACAACTACTCATTGTCACAGGCAAGATGCCTGTTCTACAACTAACAACCAACAACTAACAACAACCAACAATTAGTTTACCGCGATGGGTTCGATATTACAGACTTCTGAGGTTTCTCGAAGTTAGGTTTCTCGAAGTTAGGTTTCTCGAAGTTAGGCTTTTCCACCCGGCGCTTAATTTTGGGTCGGTCTGAGCTGTAATCAAAATCTCCCATCAAAGGTGGTTGAGTGTGATCGTAGACCATTTGCAAGGAAGCGGCTGCGATCGCGAGGGGATCGTATTCTTCGCTCAAATCGCGCACTACAGGGAGGAATGATGCCATCCGTTCACCTGCTAATGCTTCCCGTAACTTCTCTTGTAGTTTTTCTAAGCGCCGTGCTTCAATTTGGGAACGACTAGGAATCCGGGTTACATCTAACCGTTGCCGGACTTTCCGTTCAATCACTTGGAGTTTGCGGCGATCGAATGGATGGATAATAGAGATTGCCATGCCGGAATTGCCAGCGCGACCAGTACGACCAATCCGGTGAATGTAGCTTTCTGCTTGATCTGGCAGGTCATAATTAATGACGTGAGTCAAGTGGTCTACATCTAGGCCTCGTGCAGCGATATCGGTTGCTACTACCCAACGTACCTGATTTTGGCGGAATCGGTGTAACAAGCGCTCCCGTTGAGACTGACTGAGATCCCCATGGTACTCATCTACACTGTGACCTGCTGCTTGCAATTGGCTGGTCAATTCAGCGGCAGATTTCCGTGTCCTCACAAAAATTAATGCTGATTCTGGATCTTCTAGTTCCATAATCGGCAATAGGGCTTTTGACTTTGAGCAGCCGCTCGGTACCATGTATACCCGCTGTTCAATTTTAGAAGGGGTAGCTTGTTGCTGTTCAACGGTGACTGTTACCGGGGATAACATGAACTGATTCACCAATTCCCGGATTGGGCGGGGCATGGTAGCGGAGAAACAGGTTGTCTGACGTTCAGTGGGAGCTTTTTTGAGGATTTTTTTGACATCATCAATGAAGCCCATGCTTAACATTTCATCTGCTTCATCTAGCACTACCCAGCGGACACCGTTGAGCTTGAGGTCACCTCGGTCGAGTAAATCGATGATTCGTCCTGGTGTTCCCACCACAATCTGGACTCCTCGTTCCAGACTGCGAATTTGCCGATCGATAGACTGACCGCCATATACTGTGAGGATACCATATCGGCGGTTACCGCCGAAGTCACGCATGGCATCTGCCACTTGCTGTGCTAATTCCCGCGTCGGGGTTAAAATCAAGGCTTGGACGACTCGGCTGTTGGTATCGATTTGCTCTAATATTGGCAGGGAAAATGCCGCTGTCTTCCCGGTTCCAGTTTGAGACTGCCCTACCACATCACGCCCAGCGAGTAGTTCAGGAATCGCTTGTGCTTGAATGTTGGTGGGTGCTGTGAATCCTAATTTTTCTAGTTGCTCGATACGCTCTTCAGACAGGCCCAGGCTTTGAAAGGAAAGGGTCATAGGTGTTATGTTTCGTTATTTGGTGATTGGGTTTTCGGTTTGGGGTTCAGTTGTGGAATTCTGTGGGTATTGGGTTTCCATCACTCAATTAAGATTAATGAAATCCAGATTACCTACTTCTTGAATGGACTAGACTTTCCCGACAACTGCTCGTGGATTTGGGACTACAGAACCATACAGGTCATAGAAGTCGGCATCAGTAATTTCCACGCTGTGGATTCTTCCTAGGGAGGCTTCCCCTGTGACGTAGACTAATCCATCTACTTCTGGGGCAAATCGGGCCGATCGACCAATAAAGTTACCTGTTGAGGGATCTTCTTGTTCGATCAGCACATCGACCACCTTGCCCACTTCACCTTGATTTTTTTTCAAAGATATGGGCTGCTGAACTGCCATGAGAGCGTTTTTACGAGCCTCCTTCACGTCTTGAGGCAGTTGATTGGGCAAGTTGTAGGCTGCTGTTCCCTCTTCTGGGGAAAAGGTAAATGCGCCAACGTGGTCAAACTGATGATGCCGGACAAATTGCAGCAAATGTTCAAATTGCTGCTCCGTCTCGCCGGGAAACCCGACGATCAAGGTTGTTCTCAGTACTCCATCCGGGAATGCGGTTTTTAGCCGCTCGATTATCCCGTCATTTACTCGTCCTTGCCAAGGTCGATTCATGGCGCGTAATACTTCCGGATGGGAGTGCTGTAGTGGCAAATCCAGGTAGGGCAGAATGTTTGGAGTTTCCTGGATTGCGGCAATAACTGCTGGGGTTAACCCGGTGGGGTAGGCGTAATGTATCCGAATCCAGGGTACATCTACTTTCCCTAACGCCCGTAAAAGTTCCGCTAGTTTAGGTTTGCCGTAGAGATCTAAACCGTAGTTGGTAGTAATTTGGGAAATTAATATGATCTCTTTAACGCCTTCAGCGGCTAGCTGTTGGGCTTCAGCAACTATAGATTCTATCGTCCGCGATCGCTGAGATCCCCTCAGATGCGGAATAATGCAGAAGGCACAGCTATAATCACATCCTTCGGCTACTCGTAGGTAAGCTACTCCCTCTGAGGTTGTCCGATAACGAGGTGTTGTTTCGTCTGCAATGTAGGTCGGTTCGGCTGAAACTTCTTTGACTCGCTCCCCCGCCTCGACTCGTTCAATTACTTGAACGATTTTCTGGTAATCTCCTGTTCCCACTACTGCCACTGCTTCTGGTAACTCCTCCAAGAGTTGCTCTTGGAAGTGTTGTGCCATGCAGCCGGTAATGACAATCTTTTTATCAGCTTCCGCTAATTCTACCAGAGTCCGCACCGATTCTGCTCGTGCGGCTTCTATGAAACTACATGTGTTTACAATAACATAATCTGCTAGTTCTTCATTAGAATCTACTTGGTAGCCTGCTTGTACTAGCAGACCTAGCATGTGTTCTGAATCGATGCGGTTTTTTTCGCAGCCTAGATGCGAAATTGCAATGGTTGGCGTTTTGCCCATGCGGTTATGAGTTGTACGATCCGGTTTTAAGATGGGTATTTTGCTCCTCAGAGAGTAGTGGAGCGTCTCTCTCGATCCGACTCCATAGGATTGCCTCTTTTGGGTTCACCCACCTAAAATGCGGCAAGGGGGCGGACGCTATAGCCGATTATATAAAATTTTGTTAATATATGCAACACTCTGGGTTGATTATATGGCAGTTTTCCGTCGGATGAGGTAAAACATTTTTGGTCTGAAGGCAGATAGCAGAGGGTAGAAGCCAGAGGGCAGAAGCTCGATCGAGGCATTTTGAAGAGACTTGCAGCGAGCTGGCGCTGCTGGATATGCCTAAATTATGTGACAGCAGCCAACCCCTGTTTAGTAAAGTTTTGGAGAACGGTTTTCAGGTAGATACGTGAACTTAGAGCAAATTTTCCATACACCGAATCCAATTATTGGCGTTGTCCATCTGTTACCGCTCCCCACATCTCCCCGCTGGGGAGGGAGCTTGAAAGCCGTCCTCGATCGCGCCGAGCAAGAGGCTACAGCCCTAGCATCTGGGGGAGTTGACGGGATCATCGTTGAGAACTTTTTTGATGCCCCTTTTACTAAGCATCATGTGGACCCAGCGGTGGTGAGTGCCATGACACTCATTGTAGAGCGGTTGATGAATATGATTGCCCTCCCCCTCGGGATCAATGTCTTGCGCAATGACGCAAAAAGTGCTATTGCGATCGCAACTTGTGTCCGCGCCCAGTTTATTCGGGTAAATGTCCTTACTGGCATTATGGCAACAGATCAAGGGTTGATTGAAGGGGAAGCCCATCAGCTACTACGCTATCGACGAGAATTAGGTAGTGATGTCAAAATTTTAGCTGATGTCCTGGTTAAACATGCCCAACCATTGGGTTCTCCCAATCTCACCACGGCGGTGCAAGAAACCATTGAAAGGGGTTTGGCTGATGGCATTATTCTTTCTGGTTGTGCCACAGGTAGTCCTCCCAGTCTAGAAGATTTAGAATTAGCATCAGCAGCAGCTAAGAATACTCCGGTATTTATTGGTAGTGGTGCAAATTGGGAGAATATTTCTACCCTAATGGCAGCCGCAGAT
>NZ_JAMZMM010000584.1 GCF_024178385.1 Limnofasciculus baicalensis BBK-W-15
TCCTTCATCCTTCATCCTTGAGTGGGGAGTGGGGAGTCGGTTTCCAACGTTACCTGAATCTATAGCGGTTTTCAGTCACCTATCAGCTCAACAATTCAATACTCAAGCACTTCTAGCAAAGCGTAATCTTAAACTTTGGTAATATAGAATATGTAGAACAATCCTGTGTCAGCGAAACCATTTGAAATGTTCAAACAAAAAATAGGCAACTCACTAATTTTACTTCTGTGTTTATCGATAATTTTATTTTCCTGTGGTTCCCCACAAGGAAAATCTAATAGTAGTAAAACTATTAGGATTATGGGCGTGGTAACGGGGAACGAAGAGGAACAACTTCAAAAAGCCTTAGCCCCTTTTACCGAAGAAACTGGTATTAAGATTGTATATGAGGGAACGAATGAGTTTGCAACTCTGCTTCCGGTGCGAGTTGACTCTGGAAATGCTCCTGATATTGCTATGTTTCCCCAGCCTGGGTTGATGGCAGATTTTGCCAGGGAAGGTAAACTAATACCAGTGGATACTTTTATAGATAAAAATGAGTTATCTAAAGATTATGCTAAAGATTGGATCGATCTAGGTAGTGTTGATGGCAAAATTTACAGTATTTGGTATAGGGCTTTTGTCAAGAGTTTGGTTTGGTATAATCCCGCATCTTTTACCGCAAAAGGATATAAAATTCCATCAACTTGGAAGGAAATGATCGCACTTTCTGACAAAATTGTGGCAGATGGGGGTGTTCCTTGGTGCTTGGGAATGGAGAATGGTAATGCCACTGGTTGGGTGGGTACTGATTGGGTAGAAGATATTATATTACACGCCTCTGGACCTGAAGTTTACGATCGATGGGTTACTCATAAAATCCCTTTTAGCGATCCTCAAGTTAAGGCAGGGTTTGAGGAATTTGGTAAAATTGTCCAGAATCCTAAATATGTAGTAGGTGGAAAAACTGGTGTAATCAGTACTCCTTTTGGTGATTCTCCTAAAGGTTTATTCGATAAACCACCAAGCTGTTATCTGCACCACCAAGGTAGTTTTATCACTGCTTTCTTCCCGAAAAATGTGGTAGTAGGAAAGGATGTCGATGTTTTTCCATTCCCGATAATTAATAAAGAATTTGGCGATAGTATATTAGTATCCGGCGAAATGGTGGCAATGTTTAAGGATACTCCAGAAGTTAGGGCTTTGATGAAGTATTTGGCTACCCCCAAACCCCATGAAATTCTGGCTAGTTTTGGCGGATATCTTTCACCTCACAAACAGGTAAGTTTAAATATTTATCCCGACGAGGTGATGAAACGTCAAGCGGAAATTTTAAGAAATGCTAAAGTTTTACGCTTTGATGGCTCCGATATGATGCCCGGTGCAGTGGGTACTGGGACATTTTGGACAGGTATTGTTGATTATGTTGGAGGAAAAGATCTCAATAGTGTTTTGAAAAATATTGATGAAAGTTGGCCTAAAAAGTGATAAGGGGGAATAGGGAATGGGGAGTGGGGAATGATTAAATAAGATCAACCTAAATTCATAAATCTTAGCACAGGCATCTTGCCTGTGCTAAGAAGTAATCAAATCATAAAATTTATAATAATGAGTCAAATTATCAACTCTATCTTTGGTATTATTATTGGCTGTGGTGGCTTCATCACTTTATTTTATGGACTGAACATATTAGTTGATTTACTGCCATACAAATTGCGAATGCAAATTCTCCCTTGGCTATACTTATTACCAGCCATTATCCTTTTGACAGCTTACCTAATCCTCCCCACAATCAATACTATTTATATCAGTTTTTTCGATAAGCGATCGCAAAATTTTGTTGGACTAGATAACTATATTTTTGCCTTCACTAGCGAAACTATGGGAATTGCCTTTCGCAATAATTTGTTATGGTTGGTACTGGTAACGGGTTTTAGTGTAGGATTGGGTTTAATTATGGCTGTACTCATGGATAGAGTGCGGTATGAAGCTATTGCCAAATCCCTGATTTTTTTGCCGATGGCAATATCTTTTGTTGGTGCTAGTGTGATTTGGAAATTTGTCTATGCTTTTCGTGCTACAGGTGCGGAACAAATTGGCTTATTGAATGGCATTGTCACTAGTTTAGGATTCCAGCCAATTGGCTGGTTGGTGGAACAATCTTTCAATAACTTTGCACTAATTGCCATTATGATTTGGCTCCAAACAGGGTTTTGTCTGGTATTGCTTTCAGCGGCAGTGAAAGGGATTCCCAAAGATATTATGGAAGCAGCCAGGATGGATGGGGCTAATGAGTGGCAGATATTTTGGCGAATTACTATTCCCATGATTCGCAGTACAATTGCGGTTGTGGCAACGACGGTGGTAATTATGGTACTGAAAGTTTTTGATATTGTATTTGTGATGACTGCTGGGAATCAAGGTACAGAAGTGATTGCTTCTCGTATGATTAAGGAAATGTTTAACTATCGGGACTATGGTAGAGGAAGTGCGATCGCAGTTATCTTATTATTGGCTATTATTCCAGTTACAATCGGTAATATCCGTCGTTTTCGACAGCAAAGTGGGGAGTAGGGAGTGGGGAGTGGGGAGTGGGGAGT
>NZ_JAMZMM010000585.1 GCF_024178385.1 Limnofasciculus baicalensis BBK-W-15
GTAATAGTTGTTGCCGGGTTTGGAGAAGGTGGGATAATCTTACCCAAAGCGAGTACGGGAGCATTGCCTACCCTATGAGCCTAGCACTCAACAGCAAAGGTATCGGAGAAAATAGATGGCCTATTACTGGTTTAAAGCATTTCATCTCATTGGCGTAGTCGTTTGGTTTGCCGGATTATTCTACCTAGTGCGTCTTTTCGTGTATCACGCCGAAGCCTCACAACAGCCGGAACCCGCCCAGACGATTCTGAAAAATCAATATCAAATCATGGAAAAACGTCTGTATCATATCATCACTATGCCAGGGATGGTGGTTACAGTGGCCATGGCAATTGGTTTGCTGGTGACTAGTCCGGAATTTTTAAAACAGGGTTGGATGCACATTAAGCTAGCTTTTGTGGTCGCCTTGCTCGTCTATCATTTTTACTGCGGTCGGATCATGAGAAAATTGGCAGCAGGAGAGTGCAATTGGACGGGACAGCAGTTTCGGGCACTCAATGAAGCACCAACTGTTCTCCTCATGGCGATTGTTTTATTGGCTGTGTTTAAGAATAGTTTGCCGACTAATCTGGCAGGCTTAAGTATTCTGGGGATGATTATCCTCATGGCAGCCTCAATTCAACTTTATGCCAAAAAACGCAGGCTTGATGCAGAGAAACAGCTCGCAGCAAGCCAAGCTAAAGAAAATGAGATAACTGGACAGGTGACGGTTTGAGGCAAGAGGGACTAGGGTTTGTTTTTAAACTCTGGAAGGGCAAAGCATTTGGAGACAAAACCTTGGGTTTCACCGATCAAAGATCGCCCAAATGCTTCGCCCCTACTCTGGATTTTGGACTTTGAAGACACGCCCTAACCTCTTTTTTAGGTTAAGAATCACGATCCAATTGGTTAAATTTTCCCGATCCTTTGTGGAAAACCCCTGAAATTCTGTGGAAAAGTGCCAATGTCTGTGGAAAACTCTTGAGAGGTGAGAGGTGAGAGGTTAGAGATTAGAGGTTAGAGGTTAGAGTACTTCATACTTCATCCTTCATCCTTCATACCTCATCCTTCCATTGGATTTAAAAGCTAATCTGACTAGATTGATATGCAGGTGGCTCAACGTGAATTAAAACTCGAACGGGACTGAAATTTTCTTCTAAACGGGCTTCAACTTCCTCGGTAATGCGGTGAGCAGTTTCTACATCGCTGGCTTCTACAACCATGTGCATTTCAATAAACACTTGTTGCCCCACAACGCCGCGAGAGGCAATGTTATGGCAATTGATGACACCGGGAACAGAAAATGCGATCGCACTAATGGTTTCTGGTGCAATCGCCATTTCATCTACCAGAGACGGCAAATTCTCTTTTAACACCTGCCAACCACTGTGAAACACTAATAAGGCGACAGGAAAAGCGAGAATCACATCAAGCCACTGAAGTTGGGGCAAATGTAATAACTGTCCCTGCCAAATACCAATTAACCCAGCCAAAACTGTAATCGTTACCCAAACATCGCTCATGGTATGACGAGCATCAGCAATCAAAATTGCACTGCCAACTCGCTTACCCTCAGCCCGCTCGTAGAAAGCTACGAAAATATTCACACCCAGTACAATCAGGAGTAACCAAAGTTCTGGCGCAGCAATCTTGACTGGGGTAGCATCACCAAAAATCCGATCTATGGTTCCTCTAAGAATTTCAAAACAAGCAGTGCCTAAAAAAGCAGCAATACCCAACGCGCCCACAGCTTCAAATTTCTGATGTCCGTAAGGATGATCCCGATCCGGTAGGGGGGAAGAAAACCGAATCGCAACCAAACCTAAAATATTATTGGCACTATCGGTGACACTGTGCAAGGCATCGGCTTGCAAGCTGAGAGATCCCGTCCAAAACCCCACCACTGCTTTCAATCCCATCACGAATAGATTCAGCAGCAGAGTAATCAGTAACACCTTGCGCACTACGGAGCGATTGTCTACTAGCACAGACACACCCCCATTCCTAAAACGTGTATAGCATTTAGTTTAGTCTTTTAAGTGACTGAAACCCTTATTATTTAATGATTTTAGCTCTCTTTATGCCAGGGCAATCGACTGACTTATTGAGAGGCTTTTTCACCTCAGATAGACCAAAGTGCTTAATTCTTTGGTAAATTATTCCCAGAACTCAATTAGATCTTCTAGCATTAGTATCCAATCGTTAAGATTTATTATTTATGACTTCCTTGACAATCAACCTCGCTCAGGGTTCCGTATCGTGCCGATTCACACCGGAAGCCGCCAGAAATTTAAAACAGGCGCTTGACGAATTAATGGCAAGCTTAAAAGTCGCTACCCAAACATCCGGCGGCGGCAAACCCAAGCCCCAAAAACCCATGGAGTATCAATATACTGGGGATGTATTTCTGGAAGTCTTCTGCAATCCCAATATTTATCCCACTCCGTTTGCGGCTAAAGTATTAATTACACTAAGAGACGATCGCATTCGCTTGAGTACAGAGGCTGAACTAACTCGTGTAATAGAAGATGTCCATCAGTATCTGGAGCAATTTGGCTAAAGCAGTCAAAAATGGGGAGTGGGGAATGG
>NZ_JAMZMM010000131.1 GCF_024178385.1 Limnofasciculus baicalensis BBK-W-15
GGTGTGGGGTTTTTTGGTATGAGGAACTTTTCAGGGTTTTTGCTTTTGTTTTCACTCCATTATTCCACCATAAAAGGCTCAATCACTACTTTCGTTCCTATTTCATTTTACAATCGCTAATGAATTTTATAGATGTACTGCCCTCCGCCTCGATTTGTACTCCATAAAAGTTTGAATTGCTGTCGCACTTCAGGATAAATTTGCGTATTTTTAGCCCCGTCTAATATGATAAGTTGATTAGGCTTTAGATTTGTCAAAAAATCGTAGTTATCCAAAAGCAAAGCCTTTTCCGGTATTTTCTCAACCTCTAACCCTGCAATCCTCAGTTCCACATTAGGTGAATCTCCGGAAAAATATACCTGACTTGGATTATATTTTTTGACAAATTGATAGGAATCAAATATTTCATCTTTATTGTAATTCTGGAATAGAGAAGATGGGAACTTAGCATATACCTCGAATCCGATAACAACAATTACAAAGAGCAAGACAATACTGCGAAAACCTTTTCGATATTTGTTTAAGTAAGAGCCAACGCAGTCAATACCGAATCCAGAGATAGCAAATAAGATTGGTAAAGCTGGAACTAAATATCTAGGAAAACTCCGTGTTGATGAACCTATAACTATGTAATATAGTATTAAATAAGTTAAGAGAACCCCCAAATTTATTTTCCGCTTAAATGACATAAATATCCCAATTATAAAAAATGCTAAAACCACCATACTCTCTTTATCAAAATAGTATCTAATATAGGCAAGCCATTGACTATCTTCAGTGTGAAGGGCATTATGTTTTAGTTCGGAGCCAAAATCATAGATAAAGGTTTTCCAAGAGACTAAAACGTAAGGAGAAGCCAGTAAAAATCCAACTGTTATAATCCCAATTCCCATGTATATCCTGAAGAGACCAAATCGCTCAAACAGTCTGGGAAATCGGTACGAGAGAACCGTACAGATCAAAGATAATATACCCAAATATAGTACTTTTTTTCTTAAAGAGTTGAAAAATATAATATCTTTGGCATCTACAGTAGAATTGAGATCTCCAGATGTCTGTAATATTGACATCAATAGATCGTGAGGAAATAGAATTACTATCGCAAATAAAATCAGAGATAATATAGAAAATATCCCAGTTAATTGAAAATGAGTAAATCCTTTATTTAATAGCAGCCAGTTTCCTCGAGATTTTTCACTTAAAGACTTATAATTTATCAATTCACTAATTACATAAGTAATAGCAACGATTAAAGCAGTATATTTTGTAGATATAGCCAAACCAATTACCAAGGCTCCCATCAACCAGAACTTATATTGAGCTGTCTCGAAAAACCTCATCAGCAAAAGTAGAGCTATTACAGATAATATTGCCAAGAGAATATCAGTTATTATATAGCTACCACTCTCGATCAAAAGAGGACTAAACATCGTCAAAGCAGCAGCAATTAGACTAGCCGTCTTAGACTTGTATAGATACTGAGACAGGAAGAATACTGAGACTGCCAATCCACATCCAAACAGTAAATTTAAAATCCTACCATAAAAAAGAGCTGAATTAATATCTCCCCAAAAATCGCACCAAAAAAATGTCAGATAATAAAAAAAAGAAGGATAATGAAACCACTCCGGATTAAGGCCTACATTCTCAAATCGGTAAAGTATCGCTAAACTTAAACGTTCATCTACATTAGCACTTACTGGAAGATTGTACAAAACCAATGGATATCTAACAACAAATCCCAATCCTAGAATCGAAATAAGGGCAAGATACTCCCAAACTCCCTTGAGTACGTTAAATTTCTGGAAAATATAATCTGAAAAATTGATGTCCAGATGGAGATATCTACGAGTAGAATTAATTAACTTCATCTCAATTTATCCTTGACAATAAAGCCAATGTTAACCTGGATTCTTTTAATTGGTTAGCCAACCGCAAAAAAATTAATAAAAAATAAAATATTTTAATATTGCCATTAAGTTATGTATTATATTTATAACTTTTATAAATTGCTGAGATCCAGGTGAGTCGTATCCTCACCGTTAATGATAATTGAGCCACTATCCGGTTCTTCTAAACCTGCGATCGCGCATAATTATCGCTTTTATTCTTTTGGTGATGCGATGTTGATTTTGCCATAGGCTGTGAGATAGGGAGTGGGGAGTAGGGAAAGACTCGCGATACATAATCTTAAGGCAATAGGGAATAGGCAATATTAGGAGTTCCTTATTCTCTATTATCTTATATAATCAATTAGTTCTTGACAACCACTAAAATAAATCTCTCAAAGGCATCGCCATAAACTTATGAGTCAATCCTCAGAAAACGAAAATCAGTCTATAGATATTGCCACACCCACATCTCCCTACTCCCTCTGGGAAATGGTGTTGTATGCGCTCAAATTAGGCTCAATTGGGTTTGGCGGACCAATCGCACTAGTTGGCTATATGCACCGAGATCTTGTTGAACAAAAGAAATGGATTTCTGAGAGTGATTATGCAGAAGGATTAGCACTAGCACAGTTGGCACCGGGTCCATTAGCAGCACAATTAGCAATCTACCTTGGCTATGTTCATTACCATATTTTGGGTGCAACTGTGGTGGGATTAGCTTTTGTTTTACCCTCATTTTTTATGGTGGTTGCCTTGGGCTGGTTTTACGTGCGATATGGTGGTATTAGTTGGATGCAGGCTGTTTTTTACGGAGTGGGTGCTTGCGTTATTGCTATTATTGCTAATAGCGCTTACAAACTTACTCAGAAGATGGTTAAAGGTACTATAATTTGGGTCATTTATCTGGTAAGTGTGGCGATTACTGTAATTACAGAATCTGAGATTATTTGGGTGTTTCTTGTCGCAGGAATCTTAGTTTGGTTGGTGGAAGCACCTCCAAAAGGCGGGTTAAAAAAGCCGAAGTCGCTTTCTCTGATCGTGAATCCATTATGGTTATTAGCTACAACCGGAGTACCCACGGCTAGTGGCGGAATTTTATGGAAGATTTTTATCTATTTTACCCAGGCGGGAGCCTTTGTTTTTGGCAGTGGATTAGCAATTGTCCCATTTCTCTATGGTGGGGTAGTTAAAGACTTCCAATGGTTAACTGATAAGCAGTTTCTAGATGCAGTCGCTGTGGCAATGATTACACCTGGTCCAGTGGTAATTACTACAGGATTTATTGGCTTTTTAGTTGCTGGATTATCGGGTTCAATTATTGCAGCAGGGGCAACTTTTATCCCTTGTTATTTATTTACTATTATTCCTGCTCCTTATTTTAAGAAACATGGCAAACAACCAGGAATTGCCGCTTTTGTCAAGGGAGTAACGGTGGCGGCAACTGGGGCAATTATGGGATCGGTAATTGTCTTGGCAAGGAGATCCCTGATTGATATTCCCACAGTTGCGATCGCGTTGTTAAGTTTTGCTCTATTATGGAAATTTAAGAAGAAATTACCTGAACCTGTATTAGTGTTATCATCTGCGGTAGTTGGCTTGGTGCTTTATCCCTTGATTCATTAGACATAGGCGTTAAATGGCTAATGGCTAATGGTAGATCAAAAAAAATTACAATTAGCAATTTACAATTAGCAATTAGCAATTAGCAATTCATTGGGTTATAACTAGCAACTTTGGTTATTACAAAAATATCAATTCGCCAAGGGAGTAATTGGCGCTAAAACCGTAGCATCATTTTTATCTGGCACAACTTGTCGCCATCCTTTTATTCCCCCTGAGAGAACGACAAAATTTAGTCCAGTTTTTTCTAATTCTTTGTATGCTTTGAAGGATCGATCGCCTCCTACTTTACAGTAAAGCACGATTGTGGGCATCTTTTGATCGGGGTGAGTATTACTTTGGACGATATCGCGAATCTTTTGGATAGCAGCGCCAGACTCAATATCGTTTAGGGGAATCAGGATGCTATTGCCAATCCGATCGAGATCGTATTCTTTTTGCGATCGCACATCTACCAAAATTACAGGTTTCAACTGCCCCGACTGCAATTCATTAACGCTGACTTGTGGAGTCGATAAACTTGACACGAATGTGAATAAATCCATGTGCTTATCTGCCAATACTCCTTTTATCTTCAAGCCACTAGTAACCAATAAGCTGAAAGAAATAATTATAAGTAATGGAATAAAATAACGTAGATGTTTTTTACTTTTCATTTTATGTTATTCGGAATAAGTATCTGAAATTTAAAGATGATCCATCTTTATAGACTATAACAGTTGAATGGAGTAAATTCAGACCTAACCCCCAACCCCCTTCCCTTGTGGGGAAGGGGGCTAATTTTAAAGCCTCTCTCCTACAAGGAGAGAGGTTAAAACTGTACCGCACAGAAATGAAAACCGCTATATAATGAGTATGGGAATCAGACAGAGGTGGATATTGCTGGTTGTAGCATACCCAAATCTGACATAATATTTTTATAAAGAGAAACTAATTATGACAATGACAACAGAGATTAAAATATCTCTTTATGAGCAAGACTACCAACTTTGGCTAGACCAAACTTTAGTGCAGTTGAGAACAGGTGATTTTAACAATATAGATCTAGAGAATTTAATCGAGGAGGTGGAAAGTTTGGGAAAGAGCGATAAACACGCAATTTCTAGTTATTTAATGCGGCTTTTCGAACACTTGCTAAAGCTTAAATATTGGGAATCTGAACGAGAAATGTGTTTGAGGGGTTGGCTGGTTGAGATCGCTAACTTTAGGATCGAAATTGAAAAGAGACTAGAGACTAGCCCTAGTCTAAAAACGTTTTTGCAAGATAACTTTGCTAAACAATATAAAAATGGTAGAAAACTTTTCTTGCAAGCTAGTAATCTCGATCCTCGATCAATTCCCGAACAACCATGTTTTACTCTAGATCGAGCTTTGGATGAGAATTGGCTACCATAACCCTCTTCCATCACTTTGGGGTTAAACCTTGAATCTTCGTGGGCTATACGAAAAACGGAAATATCTGCAAAGCTTTTCCCAGTTTGGTGGAAGCGTATAAAACAAAGGATGTCTACAGTGCTACAAGGAATAAAGTGCCTTGGTGGCCTTTGCGGTAGCTTTAATAAACCACTAAGACACTAAGACACTAAGACACGAGTTTTAATTCAAAATTCAAAACTTAAAACTCAAAACTCAAAACTCTCTTCCCCATTCCCCATTAAATCTTAATCTTTTCCAGCATCAATTTAGAACGCTTAATATTTTCAGGTATGGCTATAGGATAATCGCCTGTGAAACAAGCTGAACAAAAACTGTCAGATTCTTCACGGGTAGCAATCATCATTCCCTCCCAGCTTAAATAAACTAAAGAATCGACACCAATTTGCTTTCCAATATCTTCCACAGATTTAGTAGCTGCAATAAGATGATCTTGGCTATCAGTATCAATACCATAGAAACATGGATGAGTCACAGGTGGTGAAGAAATTCGCATGTGAACTTCACTTGCACCCGCATCTCGCAAGGCTTTGACTATTTTGCGGCTAGTTGTTCCCCGTACAATAGAATCATCTACGAGAACTACTCGTTTACCGATTAAGACATCTTTGAGAGGGTTGAGTTTCATGCGGATACCAGCTTCTCGCATGTGTTGGGTTGGTTGAATAAAAGTACGGCCAACATAGCGATTTTTAATTAATCCTTCACCGTAGGGAATGCCAGATTCTCGGGAAAATCCAATGGCAGCAGGAACTCCTGAATCAGGCACTGCAATGACAATATCTGCTTCTGTTGGTATTTCTTTTGCCATCTGACGACCTAATCGCAACCGATAGCTATATAATGTTTCATGGTGCATGATACTATCAGGTCTTGCAAAATAAATCATCTCAAAAATACAAAGCTTCCGTGCTGGTTTCGGACTCCAATGAAATGAAGCCATTCCTGCCTCTGTAATCCAGACTAATTCTCCAGGTTCCACATCTCGCAAATATTCTGCACCAATAATATCTAAACCACAAGTTTCTGATGCGACGGCATAGCGGATAGGATTACCTTCCAAAGTACCAATTACTAAAGGACGAACCCCATTGGGATCTCGCACAGCCATTAAACCATCGGGAGTACCAATTACTAAACTATAAGCTCCCGTACAATGATTAAATGCACTAATAGCAGCATCTAACCATTCTTTCCCACTGTCAACTTCTGCACCAATTGCGATTGCAATCATTTCCGAGTCTGTCGTTGTCACAAAATCACAATTTTTGCTCTGCAAATATTCCCGTAGTTCCGATGTATTGACTAAATTACCATTATGAGCTAGTGCTAGCGGTCCCAATCGAGTCTCCACTACAGCAGGTTGAGCATTGACCACATGACTTGAACCAGTTGTAGAATAGCGATTATGACCAACTGCTATAGTTCCTGACAGTTTGTTCAAGATATCCTCACTAAAAACTTGAGATACTAAGCCCATATTTTTGTGGAGATGCACCTTTTTTCCTTCAAAGGTAGCAATCCCGGCGGATTCTTGCCCCCGATGCTGTAAGGCAAATAAACCAAAATAAGTTGATTTGGCGACATTTTCCTCTGGTGCATAAATGCCAAAAACCCCACAGGCTTCTTCTGGTTTATCGGGTTGCTGGGTATATTCGTCATGAGATTGAGGACGATACTTGTCAGAGGGGAGGGATGACTGGAGAATCATAGGTAGAGGCTTGCTCCTGGTAGCAGCAGTGGATTCGTGAGACTTCAATGGCAGCAAATAACGAAACAATCGTTAACGAAACTTAACGATTCCTTAACGATAGCATCTATATCATGATTTGCAGAAGTCTCAAAGGGAAAGATGAAGTATGAAGTATGTAAGGATAAAGTGAGATGTGCTACAGCTTAGTTAAACGATCCTCAATTGCATTGCGGAAGCGATCGCAAATTTCTGCCATAGTAAGATCCAGGATTTGGCGATCGTCATGAGCCACAACCCGTAAATTGGAGTTTTCTGCCCCAACCACCCCAAGCAGTTGCCAAGTATCTGGAGATGCTCCCAAAGATTCCTTTAGATAGGATTCCCAATTAGCTTGTTGTGCAATACTGACAGAAACTAAAATCCGACTAGCACTTTCACCAAAAAGAATATAATCCCAACGGATTTCGCCATCAATCATTCCTAAATTAATTTGGGCACCCAATCCAGCAGAAATACAAGATTCCGCCACAGCCACAGCAATTCCGCCTTCTGCACAATCATGAGCAGATTGTACCCAACCTTGGAGAATTCCTTCGCGACAAGCAGCTTGTACCCGACATTCCAACTCAAAATTAACTAGAGGAGGTTTACCTGCAACCAAACCATGAATACTTGCCAGATATTCCGAACCCCCTAACGATACATGAGGAGTAGTATCAGACAGAGGCAATCCCAAAAGATAAATTAAATCTCCTGGAGTTTTCCAACCTTGAGTACAAATTTTATCGATATCTGGAATTAACCCCACCATACCAATAACAGGTGTCGGGTAAATTGGCTGTGGAACACCATTACTATCGAAAGTCTCATTATATAGAGAAACATTACCACCAGTAACAGGAGTTCCCATTTCCAGACAAGCCTCAGCTATCCCCCGACAAGCCGAAGCCAACTGCCAATAGCCAATCGGCTTTTCTGGGGAACCAAAATTCAAATTATCAGTAACTGCGATAGGTTGTGCCCCCACACAACTCAAATTTCTCGCCGCTTCTGCCACCACCGCCTTCGCCCCTTCATAAGGCTCCAGATAAACATAACGAGAATTACAATCCACAGTAGCAGCAACACCTTTTTGTGGTTGGTTATTAGTTGTTGGTTGTTGGTTGTTGGTTGTTGGTTGTTGGTTGTTAGTTGTTGGTTGTTGGCTAACCGATAACCCATCCGTTACATCCGTTACCCCATCCGTTGCCCCATCTACCAGCAATGGACGCAATCTCATCACAGCCGCATCAGCATCTCCTGGCAGAATTATCGTATTATTCTGAACCTGATGATCGTACTGACGATAAACCCAACGCTTAGAAGCAATAGTCGGAGTTTCCAGAAGTTCGAGCAAGATATCATTCCAACTATTAAACTTACCTGAAATTTCTATTCCCGCGATCGCACAATTCGGTAAAGAATCAAGTGTCCAAGCCCAAGCTTTCACTGCATATTCTGGCGGTTCTGTCAATAACTCATGGTGATAAATTGGCGTATTATCGGACAAAGCAGTTGCCAAGATTTCTGCTGCTACCCCACCTTTAAATAGAATTCTGACAATTGGCTCTTCAATTACGGTTCCTGCTACTACAGCCTGAAGTCCCCAGCGGTGGAAAATATCAATTAACTCCTGTTCCCGCCCCTTATGAGCGACAAACAGCATCCTTTCTTGAGATTCTGAAAGTAAATATTCATAAGGAATCATTCCTGTTTCTCTACTAGGAATTAAGTCTAAATCTAACTCAATTCCCACTCCACCTTTTGCCGCCATTTCCGAAGTAGAGCAGGTAATTCCGGCTGCTCCCATATCCTGTGCTGCCACTACCGCACCAGTTTTAAAAGCTTCCAGACAAGCTTCAATTAAACATTTTTCTAAGAAAGGATCTCCTACTTGCACTGCGGGACGATCATCCATTGATTTATCGCTCAATTCTGCACTAGCAAAACTTGCGCCACCCATCCCATCTCTACCTGTAGTAGAACCTACATATAATACTGGATTACCAATACCAGATGCACCAGATTTAACAATTTCTGGAGTTTCCATTAACCCCAGCGCCATCACATTAACTAGGGGATTGCCACTGTAAGCGGGATCGAAATAAACTTCACCACCAACAGTGGGAACCCCGACACAGTTACCGTAATGGGAAATTCCTTCTACTACCCCACTAAATAGTCTACGGGTTCTGGCATCATCTAAAGAACCAAAACGCAAAGAATTTAAAACAGCAATGGGACGCGCACCCATGGTAAAAATATCTCTGAGAATACCACCAACTCCAGTGGCTGCTCCTTGAAAAGGCTCGATCGCAGACGGGTGATTATGAGATTCTATTTTAAAAGCCAGTCGCAGTCCATCCCCCAAGTCTACCACGCCAGCATTTTCCCCAGGACCGACTAAAATGCGATCGCCTTCTGTGGGAAATTGTTTGAGTAAGGGACGGGAATTCTTATAACAGCAGTGTTCTGACCACATTACACCGAACATGCCCAATTCAGCTTTATTGGGATGTCGCCCCAACCGTTGGACAATATCGTCGTATTCTTCAGGCTTCAAGCCCTCGGCGGCAATTTCTTCAGGGGAAAAGGGAGATGTGGTGGTAGACATGAAACCGTTATAGATAAAGCACAGGGTTTATTGTATCGGTTAAGGAGTTACAGCAGTTCTATATAGTACAGTAATTTTTAGGGATGTGAGGCACAGAGGAACCCGGTTTCTTTGAGAAACCGGGTTCCTGGGGTTTACTTCATAAACCTGCAATCTGCTGTATATTTATGAGGGTGCGTTAGCAAAGCATAACGCACCCTACTTTTGTACCACTATTTTTACCCCCACTCCCCACTCCCCACTCCAAAAAACCCACTCCAAAAAACCCACTCCCTAACTAGAAGCACTTGTATAAAAACGCAGTGCAAAGCGCCAAAAGATACCAGAAGCCAAAAGTAAGCCGAAAGCTAGGATACCAGAGCCAACGATCCAGATTGGTTGAGAGCGACCGAGCATGGCTTCTGCTGGTACAGTGGTTAAGAATGCCACTGGTACGACAAAGGTAAAGAAAAACCGATAAGTCGCCGGGTATGCCACCATCGGAAAACGACCTGCTTCCATCAAACCTCTCAGTACTTCAGTGACGTTGTAGATTTTCACAAACCAGATACTAGTTGCTCCCAGAATAAACCATATACTATAGAGACTAACCATCGCAAAAAAGATGGGCATGGCACTCTGAAGATAGTCAAATGCTGTAAACTGAAGGCCTGTCCCTGCAAAACCAATCAGTATTCCTGAAAAGACTATTTCTGGGAATCCCCAAGGTGAAATGGTACGGGATGAAAGCCAAAATTGGGAGCTAACTGGTTTGAGGAGAACGAAATCTAGGGTTCCCTGCTGTACATGTTCGACAATTCGGCTTAAATTAGGAACAAGAAACGTTGCAGAAAATCCTTGCAAGAAAGTAAAAATACCTAAAACAAGTAGTGCCTCCTCCCAATTCCAACCCTCAAAGGTGTAGCCAGTGCGATAGAATAAAAATAGCCCAAATAAGCTACCACAGAGGTTCCCTAAACTGCTTAAGGTCGCGATCGCAAAATTGAGCCGATATTCTAGTTCGGCTGCGAGTGCAGTACTCCAAAACAACTTCAGTATATTTATATATCGTGTCATTACCGCTCCCCCTATCAGTCTCGTCTAAGTAGTACAGTAAACAACCCACCGCTCGTATCTGAGTACCGATTATAGCGCTTGCTCTTAAAAAAGCCCTAGTTTACCAGACTTAGGTAGGGATATGTAATCGGCAGCCTAATCCTTTCATGTCAGGAGGTATGCCAGGGAGAATAACCACTTTTGTAAGGGTAGCGGCTCCTTTTATGTTCAAGCTTTATCCTGGATTTACAGGTATTTCCTTGATAAACTTATCAGAGATCGACTGCTCGTTTGATCCTGAGAAATTTGAGGAAATATTGCAAATTGAAATAGAGGTAGTTTATGGAAAAGATTTTGATAATTGAAGATGAAAGCTTTATCAGAGATAACCTGCTCGAGCTATTGGAGATGGAAGGCTTTGATGCTATAGGGGCTGACAATGGTAAGATTGGGATCGAGTTAGCAAAAGAATATCAGCCCAATTTAATTCTCTGTGATGTGATGATGCCGGAACTCGATGGTTATGGTGTCTTCGAGCAGATACGTGGAAATCATGTCACCGCCAATATTCCCTTTCTGTTTCTGACGGCAAGTGCTGATACAGGCAATCTTCAGAAAATTAAAGATCTAGGAATGACAGAGTATATTCTGAAACCGTTTAATGTGGAGAATTTTTTGGAGACAATTAGAAATTATCTAACAGATTGATATCCGGATCTCCCTAATTTAAAAAACCTAACCCCCCAGCCCCCTTCTCTTCAAGGGAAGGGGGCGGATGAAATCATACTCCTCTGTCTTGATTAGGGAAGGGGGCTGGGGGAGGGATGCAACTGGTAATTGTGAATGGTGCAAGTTATAAGTTAAAATTAAGCTAAAATTAAGTAAGTCTATTCGATCAGTTCAAGGAAGTTTCGTGTCTGGTAAGCGCAATCCCTGGATCAATGTTGTTTTAGTGCTAGCCGTCCTGGCATTTGTGGGTTTTTCAATGATTCCTCTGTTGGGGACTGCCCTTAAGCAAGAGCCGTCTTCTTCTTCTGTGGCAACACCAAGTCCAACATCCACAGTGTCTGGAGAAAAACGGGCAGAATTAGAAGCTCAAGTCAAAGGATATGAGCTAGTGGTGCAACGAGAGCCACAAAATCAAACGGCTTTGCGGGGACTTGTGGAAGCACGCCTGCAACTAGGAGATATTAAAGGAGCAATTGCTCCCCTAGAAGAGTTTGCCAAACTCAATCCCGAGCAAACAGAGTATACGGTATTGCTGGCTCAATTAAAACAGCAAACGGGTGATGCTGAAGGAGCGGCTCTTGGTTATCGTCAAATATTAGCAACAAAGCCCGGTGACTTGAAAGCGCTAGAAGGATTAGCGGCTTTACAAGTTGCTCAAAAACGCCCTGAAGCTGCGATCGCACTTTTACAAGATACCCTGAAAACAGCAACTCAGCTCAATGATGTTCAGGCGGGAACAGTTGATGTCACATCAGTACAGTTATTGTTAGGTCAAGTTTACGCTAGTCAGCTACGCTACACTGAAGCTCTGGTGATCTACGATGATGCGATTAGGACAAACAAACAAGATTTTAGACCAGTATTAGCTAAGGCAATAATTATGAGACAACAAGGTAAAACGGCTGAAGCTGAACCCCTTTTTACCACCGCTGTTTCCTTAGCACCCGCTCAATATAAGGATCAAATCAAACGTCTTGCTACTGAGTCTAAACAACCACAAGCAACACCATCAGCTTCATCGGGTAATCAGACACCTTAATTATTTTAACCTCCTCCGCACCTACTCTAACTGAGTTCGGTGTTAGGAGTTTGGTGTTAGGAGTTAAAATTTAAGAGCATTAGGGGTTGGTGGTGCGTTAGCAGTAACGCACCCTACAGATAGAGTTTTTGCCTTAAAATCAAGGGGCGATCGAACCTAACTTATCTATTTTTCCACCTTTTCCCTAACATCAACCTCCAGCAACTGCTGGGACAATACTAACTTCATCTCCATCAGTTAATTGTGTATTTGTACCTTCGAGAAAGCGAATATCTTCACTGTTGACATAGAAGTTTAAAAAGCGACGGGGTTTTCCCTCATCGTCACAGAGCCTTCCTTTAATACCGGGACATGTCTTGTCCAATGAGTCGATTAGTTCGGATACATTACTAGCGGTACATTCAATCGTAGCTTGGTCGTTGGCGAATTTTTGCAGGGTTGTAGGAATTAGAACTTTGACTGCCATAGATTTTGTTGTTGGTTGTTAGTTGTTGGTTGTTGGTTGTTGGTTGTTGGTTGTTAGTTGTTAGTTGTTGGTTGTTGGTTGTTGGTTGTTGGTTGTTGATTTTTCTAATAACAAATAACAAATAACCAATAACAAACAACCAATAACAAAAATTATACCAAAACTTGTTGCCATTCGAGGCGACCAAGGGTGCGGGAACGTTCTAATGCCCGCTCGAAACTATCGAGTTTTGCTTCAATTGTGAAGGGTTCGCCGATATAACCTTGAACTGCTTCTTGGGTTTTTAGTCCATTACCTGTGATGAAGACAACTGTCTTTTCTTCGGGGTCAATTTTTCCTGCTTCTACTAGTTTCTTCAGTACAGCAATTGTTGTTCCACCAGCAGTTTCCGTGAAGATACCTTCAGTTTCTGCCAGTAGCTTCATCCCGTCAATAATTTCTGCATCGGTGACAGATTCAATGCTACCACCAGTTTTGTGGGCAATTTCTAGGGCGTAAACTCCGTCAGCAGGATTACCGATGGCGATGGATTTGGCAATGGTGCTGGGTTTGACGGGAGTAATAAAATCGCGTCCATCTTGATATGCTTGAGCGATGGGGGAACAACCTTGTGCTTGTGCGCCGCTGAAGCGAACAGCTTTCTCGTCTACTAAGCCTACTTTAATGAATTCTTGGAAGCCTTTATAGATTTTGGTGTAAAGGGAACCAGAGGCTAGTGGTGCAACAATATGATCTGGTAGTTCCCAGCCTAGTTGTTCTGCTACTTCAAAGCCTAGGGTTTTTGAGCCTTCAGAATAGTAGGGGCGCAAGTTAATGTTGACAAAACCCCAGCCGTGGGTATTGGCTACTTCACAACAGAGGCGGTTAACTTGATCGTAGTTCCCTTCTACTGCCATGACAGTTGGATTATAAATTAGCGTACCGAGGACTTTTCCGGCTTCTAAGTCTGCGGGGATAAAGACGCAACAGTCCAAACCTGCATGAGCTGCGATCGCGGCGGTAGAATTTGCTAAGTTACCAGTGCTAGCACAAGATACTGTAGAAAAACCCAATTCTCTAGCTCTAGTTAATGCGACTGACACCACTCTGTCTTTAAAACTGAGGGTGGGCATGTTGACGGCATCATTTTTAATATAAAGATTTTTTAGACCCAGGCGACGTGCCAAGCGATTAGATTTGACTAAAGGTGTCATCCCCGTACCCACATCAATCGGATTCTCGCTAGTTACAGGTAAGAAGGCACGATAGCGCCAAATCGAATTAGGACCAGATTTAATGGTTTCGCGAGTGACTTGGCGACGCAACTCGTTGTAATCATACGCGACTTCCAACGGACCAAAACAAAATTCACAAACGTGGGTGGCTTTCGGTTCGTATTCTGCACCGCACTCTTTGCACTGGAGATTCTTAAAAGTGGCAGATGTTCGTGATGTTGGGGATAAGGTCGCCTGGGTCATGGGTGGAGTCTCTCTATTTCTATCGTCGGTCGTCTGATAGTAACACATGGTGAAAATTGCGTCAAACATATCCGACTATTTTTGTCGGGATTAAAATGGGGCAGCGGATGGGGTAACGGATGTAACGGATGTAACGGATGGGGGTAGATCCCGTGGTGCGTTACGTTGCGAATGGCGCACCTGACAATTTCTTTGAGTCAGGGTACGAATTTTTAGGGCTTCTCCATAACAAGCGATCTCCATTTCTAAGTTATCGGTTTTTTCGCCTTTAATTCTTTCACTGTAAGCATTTCCCAAGTTATGTTGAGTACCCGCCCAGTGTTCGGGAAAAGCTGCTTGGGTAAAAACACTCAATGCTATTTCATAACCAACTATGGCAATTTCTAAATTATCCCTCCGCCTCCCCAGGGGAAATTGCCAGATCAGATTACTGAAATCGACGATAACTCCTGCATTCCCTGCTGCTACTGTTGCTTCTTGTTGAGGAAGATTTACCCTTGCCCAATTTGACAATACCTCAGCGAAACTTAAATTCAGTTTATCTTGATTTGCTTCCAGTAGAGGGTAGACAACTTCCGGATTACCCTTGCTATCGGAAGTCGCCTGTAATAATTCGATTAATAAATTAAAATATTCTGCTTGGGTTGCAGCTACTAAGGAGTCAATTTTCCTATATACCCCCAGCAAATATCCCGCAATATTCATCAAACGATTAGCATTGTCTAAACTCCCTTCCCATCTCAAATTATCGGCTTTTTCTAGCATCATCTGTACCAACCCACCATCCACCAAGTCTGAGTTAACGTTTAATATGGCAGATTCTTCCCCATGAGGAGAATTGAGGAGATTTTGGATTAATTCTAAATAAGCGTCTTCGCGGGTGTCAGCCATGGGGAGGATGAGCGGTGGTGTTTGTCATGATTTTGATTATAGTCTCAGATTCCTGACTGCTCCAATAAATCCGGAATTTGGCTAATTTGGCGATTAATTGGGATAATCGCAAGTACTAATAACCGCAGTAACCGCCAGTGAAGCGCTAGTTAATCGCGCTCGGTAAGCCAGAAAACCCGCCGTAGAATTAATTCTACGGCTAATAGCTCAAGTCCATTAAAATGGACTAAAATTCTCATGCCAGTCAGTTTCAACTCAGATCTTGCACCATTGTTGGTAAGCGAGAAAACCCGCCGTAGAATTAATTCTACGGCTAATAGCTCAAGTCCATTAAAATG
>NZ_JAMZMM010000132.1 GCF_024178385.1 Limnofasciculus baicalensis BBK-W-15
CTCCCCATTCCCCATTCCCCATTCAGATTGTGAATTCAGAAAATCAAGAAAAATTCGAGATTGAATACCAAGCCGGAAAAGCCGCCTTTGAAAGAGGAGACTATTCCATCTCAGTCAAGCGTTTACAAATAGCCTGCGCCCTAATCAAGCCAAACTCCCGCTTAGGAGGAGAGGCACAAATGTGGTTAGTCACCGCTTACGAAGCAGGAGGCAAAAAAGCAGAAGCGATCGCACTTTGCCAGCAACTAACTCGCCATCCCCATCCAGAAACCCGCAAACAATCCAAAGGCTTACTCTATATTCTACAAGCCCCACAGCTCCAACGACCAGAAGAATGGATGGTAAAAATACCAGACTTAGGCGCGATCGCAGATAGCGAACCCCAATATCGTCCCAATAATAATTCTACTACTAATAGCAACCGCGATCGGCAAAAACTAGTTATCCCAGAGCCGATAGATTTAACTCAAGTTAACACCAAAGACAATCAATTTATTTGGGTTGCATTAATTCTCATAATTTTTCTAACGGGAGGACTAATTTGGTTAGGATTTTAAATCTAAATTATCTCATCTCCCGCCGCCCATAAATTGTCACCCCCTGTTCGTAGTAAGCACTTTAGTGCTTCAAAATACAACAGAAACAGGCACTAAAGTGCCTACTACAAACAATCTAAAAATAACCAAATTTGATATTATTTCTTTCTCCCTCCTTAATAAGGGGGGTTGGGGGGGTTGAACTATATAACCTAATAACTCAATCCCCACATTCACCGAACATAATCTATATATTGAGACGGAATAATTCTTATTAAATGATACAAACCAGAATAACACTGAAAGCCAATGTACAAAAGCACATTGTAGGAAGGAAAGATAATATTAACACTAGCGATAGCCAAAACTATATTTTTATTAATCTTTAAGCTATGCCACTCATTGATTAATATTGAAAAACAAATTAGCACTCCCAAAAATCCCATACCCATCATCCGGCTTGTATCCACAGAAGGAATAATTGTAATAGCAGGGAATAAAATTATGGTAGTCAGAGCGATGACTAACTTTCTCTCCCCATTTCGCCAAAGTTTCCACAATACATATAGTACAATCAGCAAAATAAGTTTATAAGCAAAAAACAATCCGCCTAATCCTAACAGAGGATTTTCAACCCAATAATATAAGCCACTATGTTCTTTCACTTGAGACTGAAGTGCTACAGCTTTCGTCAGATTCAACCCATTTCCAGCTAACCATATCGCAAAGTACAAAGCAATTACTGCTAAACACTTACCTATCTCTCGCCCAGGGAAACAGATAAAAATAATTGGTATAAATACAAAAATACTCACTTCATGAGTTGCCAGAGAAAGAGCAACTATTGAGAGCCTTTCTTGACGAGTCATTGGGATGGAAGCCGCAATTAATAAAAGGATAAAGAAAAACTGTTCGGTGTAACCAGGAGTTTGGAAGTTAAAAATAATAAAACTACTTGTTGCCAGGGATAAATAGCAAATGAATATTATTTTGTAATTTGCTATAGATTCTATTTGGTTCAGAAGATTGTAAGTTAAAAGTTTCGACTCAATGAATGACAAAGACATAAAAATCAGGATATATGTACAAAATAGAGAAAACAAGTAATAAAGAATTGGTCCATCCATTTGAATAAAATGTGCAACAGCCACCATCAGAAGCCGTCGATAATACCAGCCAGCATTTTGAGCAAACGGATCTGAACTATGGATTCCATAGTGGACACCCATCCCCCCACTTCCTAAAGGATATCGATAGGGAAAGACTAGAATTGCTAGAGTTATGAAAATCAATAATGATGCTATTAATATCCTTGAGAAATTATTATTAACGATTAATCTTTTCTCTCTATTTATCGCCCGAAAAATTGGCAAAAACAACAATAGCATTGCGACAAAAAACAATAATTCTTTCAGAGGAATAATGCCCAGTTGTACAATCAAATCGCTCGAATTATTGATCCCAATTTTTTTCATCACAAGATATGGCAAATATTGATCGGGATTTGGCCAAGATTTTACCAGGTGATTTGCGACAAGGAGAATCCGGTTTTTAGGCGCATTTGCCACTAAATAGATTGTCGCAACAGATGACCAAAAAATATAGGGATGAAGAATATCCTTATTATCTGAATTTTGAAATAAAATATACTGCTTATACCTGTTCATTTTTTCCATCATATTATTTATAAAAAATAGAAATTGCCAAGTTTGTAGTAGGGACTTAAGTGCCTACTACAAACCATCTAGATCAAACCTGACTTAATATAAATCAGGTCGATGACTCCGCGTGAATCGGTCTTAAAATTGTCTAATCCAATCGAGCTTAGAAGCGACGATAGCCGCCATAAGAATTAGTTGCCTCTTCTGGAACCCCATTGGCAACTATACCTAAGATAGAAGCCCCAGCAATCTTTAATCCCTCAAAGGCTTTCATTACCTGTGAACGATCTGTTTTCTCAATACCTACTACCAAAATCGTACCATCTGCTTTAGCCGCAACAAGGTTACCATCTCCTAAACCCAAAAGGGGTGGAGTGTCGTAGATTACCAAGTCGAAACGAGCTTGAAATTGATCGCTGAGATACTCCATCTTATCAGATGAAAGGAGTTTAATCGGGTCTGATAAAGTTTGACCGCTTGTCAATACAAAAAAGTTCTCATCAAGGGGCGATTTCTGAATAGCATCATCCAGATTTAAGTCTGTAGTAATCAGTTCGCTAAGTCCCTTTTCGTTGGGCAAATCTAACCGAGTGTGAAGCTGAGGATAACGCAAATCTGTGTCTATTAGGAGGACTCGTTGACCAATTGTTGCGGCAGTTTTAGCAAGGTATACAGAAACCGTCGTTTTTCCATCACCAGGAACAGATGAACTAATTGCTAAAGAGTGGATAGGCTTCTTTGCGCTCATCAAGCGGATGGTTGTATAAAGAGAACGAAAGGCTTCCATAAAAGGAGAATTGTTGTAGTAGCGATCCTTTGCGCCCTTGCCAAATCGAATACGTTGCTTTCTCCCTTGATTCCAATTAGCAACCTGTGCTACAATAGCAAGCTGCTGCGATTTGTTGGGCAGTTTTTGCAGCTTTTTCACAATCGGAATTACCCCGATAATTGGTACTTTGGTTGCACCTTTAATTTCATCAGGGCTGTGAAAGACAGTATTGACAATTTCCACCAAAAAACCAACTCCTATCCCCAGGAGTATACTGAGAACGACTGCGATCGCTAATGGTCGTCTTAAAGCAAAATCTTCTACCGGAACGAGTTTGCCCTTCTCATTGCGCCAGAGTTGAGGTGGATTAATCAATTCCCAAGGTATTTGTTGCTGTGCGGCATCGAGTTTCAGTGATTCTCGTTTCACCAGAAATGCCTTCAAGTTATCTGTAGCAACGCTTAATTGGCGCTGTAAATCCGTAACCTGACGGGAAACTGCTGGCAACTGAGCCAGTTTTTGATTGATTTGATTTTCACTTTTAACAATAGTGTTGTAACGATCTTCTAATCCCTGAATTTCACCTGCCAGCTTTTCGATTACTCCTTCAGATTTTTTGGTCAACAAAAGCTGAAGATTTTCTTGCTTTTCTCTTAACAACTCCATGGGGGGACTGTCTTCCCGAAATTGGGTTGACTGTGAAGCAATCTGAGCTTCTACAGTCTGTAGTTCTTTTCTGATTTCGTCGTAAGCATCACCTTCTGTAGATACAACACCGATAGGATTATCTTCCTTCAACTGTTGTTGCAAAGTGGTGTATAGCGCTCTAGTTTCAGCCAGTTTTCCTTCAGTATTTAATCGCTGTTCCCTAATTGTCAGGGAATGTCTTTTGAGGAGATCGTCTGCTAAAGCCGGATCGATTAGATTATATTCCTGCCTAAGTTGTTGAAGTTCTGCTTGAATTTTATCAACTTGTTCCTGTAGGTTGGGAATCTGACTTTCAATAAATTTTAATCCTTGTTTTAAGCTTTTTTGGCGTTCATCTAAACTGTAGTTGAGATATCTGTCAGAAATTGTTTTTAAGACAAAAAGAACTTTTTGTGTATCTGGATCTTGGTAATGGATTTCTAATATTTTAGTCCCTTCTTGCTTGGCATCTTTTTCAAACGTTAGCCGAGAAATTATTAAACTTCCCATTAGGGAGTTGTAGTTAATTTCTGGGTACAGAATTTTCAACTTCTTGAGAATTGGATCGATAATTTTGGGACTCTGCAAAACCCTAATCTGAGTTTCATAATCCAACAGGCTGGTTCGATCTATCTCTACTGATTGGAGGTTAGCATTTTGACTTTGAGAGAGCAAAAATTGTTTATTTAAGCGATCTTCCGCCGTAGCGGGTTCAACTAAAAGCTTAAAAGATCCTTGATATTCTGGTATGCTCTGACGCTTGTTCCAGACAAGCAAACCCCCTGAAGTTACCATCAATATTAGTGCCACACCTGCTATTACCCAAGTTCGGCGACGCACTACGGTAAAAACCCAAGCTAAATCGATAGTCTGTCCATCACTGGATTCTGGTATGGCTGTTTGAGGGTGAGGCAATAACTGATGTGACTTACCATTAGGCTTGGATGGAATTGTTAGGAAATCGTCGTCGGCAGACATCTTTGCACCTCTGGATTTTTGGGTTGACTGGAAAGGCAAAATTTACCAATTCTGTTCGCTCCAGTCTAGGGTAAGCATAAGTTCAATTGCATTAACAGATATTATTTTAAGATTTAACTAACTAACTGCTTTCTTAGATTTTCACTGGATCATCTCTATCTTAAATGGGGGAATAGGATTCCCGTTATAGCGCTAGGTTTGGTGATTCAAGAGACCAATCTATAGCAAAAATATCAGTATAACCTTCGGCTAGAAGAATATGCCTAAGAGTTTCAGAATATTGAAAAAGCCTAAGACTTTATCCACTGGTGATAAGGTCGTTCCCACAGCATCTGTAACTCTGGCTACATCAGAACGATCTACGATAATAATGTCGTTATTACGGAGTGTAGGGTTGCTCTCCTCATTAATTCCTTGGGTAAGATCGATCGGTACTGTCCTTTTAGAAACTGTACCATCAGGATTCAAGCGAATTAGAGATACTGAGCCACCATCGGCACGCTTCTCATCAAACCCACCCGCGACTAGAATCGCCTGATTCAAGGGAGTATTGGGGGGAACATCCACCACTCCAGGTGTTTTAACTTCTCCCACTACACTTACTTTAATTGTAGTTGGCGAAAAACTAGCATCGGCTAATTCAGTGGCTTCAGCGGGGTTAACATCAGTAGCTGTTGGGATAATAATTGTATCCCCATCTTGTACTACTGTGTCTTGATGGAAATCGCCAGCTTGTATGAGTTGCCACAAATCGATAGAAATCATTTGTTCTCCACCCGCTTGAGTAACTCGGCGGATGGAAATCCGGCGAATATCAGCCATGGGCTTAATCCCCCCAGCCAGTTGGATTGCCCTAGTCACCGTTGGGAAGCCTTGATTTCCTTGGGTTGTGGCGGTATTTCCCCCAATCAGCACGTAGCCTCCTGGGCGGTTTACTTCGCCGATGACAGCAACTGTGCGAGGAGTATTGGTTGCCGGGGCAAAGCCTGTGGCTGCTATCCGTTGTGCTTCCGCTAGATTGACGCTGGTTGCTGTGGGGACAAAAATGACATCTCCATCTCGCAAGAGGAGGTTTTGACGCTGATTGCCCGTTTGGACAAGATTCCATAAATCAATTTGAGATACTTTCTCGACACCATTGGTTTGGCGGCGACGGATTTGCACCTGACGAATATCAGCCGATAGGGTAATGCCCCCAGCTTGCTGCAACGCCACAGTTAAGGTAGCTGACTCCACCGCAGTCTGATTTCCTGATACTGTAGTCAGAGGGAGTGCGTAGTATCCTGGACGATTCACTTCCCCAGACACCAAAATATTAACTGGGCGCGGATTAATCAGAATCACAGAGACGATGGGGCGTTTGAGGACGCTATTATACCTACTGGATATGGTTTGCGCCGCTTGCTCCAGAGTCAGCCCTTGCACTGACACACTGCCAATCAGAGGTAGGGCAAGGAAACCACCGGGCGGAATCAGATATTCCCCGCTATATTGGGGCACTTCTAAAATATCTAAACGAATGCGATCGCCTCCGCCTAATGTATAATCTGGCTCATACTGAGTGGTGATACCTTGTACTCCTGCGATGACAGGCTCTCTCAGATTGGCTGCTTGAGCCTGACACTGAGAAACTGGGCAAGTAACGATCAGTGACACTAACATAGCCACACCTGCGACAACTGATTCCACTCGTTGTTGAGGTAAACCTGCATAGATCATAAGGAAGCCACTTGCCTAAACTGGATCGTATTTAATTCTATCGCTGAATCCGTTATCCTCCTATAGGTTGAAGATCTTAGATGAGGTCAAACTGACGCAGGTTGTCTTATGAAACAACTTATTTTAAATCCTGTAATTTTTTCTCTTCTTCTCCTGATAGGGCTTATTTATTTATTGATCTGCTTTCAGTTATTCAATCGCTATGGCCGAGGGACTCACACTTTTGAAAAAATCTGTATCTTATTATTATTATTAAGTATTGGCGGCTTTAAGCTAGGCTTATTCGGCAAGTTTACTCCTTCAGCATTATATTTACCTGGCAAAAAGCTTTATTCTCTGGCTTTACAGGTTGGTATCTATTCTGGCTGCTTATTATTAGTCTCATCTCGCTGGAAAATCTATTTAAAACATTCGACTTATTTTCTATCCTCTCTATCTCAGCAAAATCCGTTTTTTATTATTCACATTTCTTGGATATTTATTTGCTCTTTATTATCCGAGACACCAGGGTACGATTTAAAAGCCAGTCTGGTTTGTCTATTAACTACTATTTTTTTTATTTATATCGGCAAACAATTTACTTGGCAAGAACTGTTTGATTTATTACTGTGGTATCAACTAATAATTCTATTACTAAGTGTATTTTATTGTTTATTCATACCCTCAATTGGCAGACCAACAGGTAGCTGGATTGGAGTTTTTACTCACAAAAATGCTCTCGGTCCCATGATGAGTATGACTGCAATTTTTCTCTATTTACAGTCAATTCGCGTGCCCAAGTACAGATGGCTATTCCTTTGTCTAGCTGGGTTATCAGTTTTTACTCTCCAACAAGCCAATAGCGGCATGTCTAAAGTTTTATTAGTTGTCTTAATATCTCTATTAGGGGTGATCCGTTTTATTAGACGTTTACCTCCTCGATTAGCTTTTGCATTAATGGGTTTTTTCCTAGCGATGGGAGTAGCCATGATGATTCTCATCACAGAGAATGCAGAATATATTATAGTGGAACAGCTTGGGAAAGATATTAGTATAAGCGGACGAACTTATTTTTGGCCTCTCATTGTGAATGCTATCAACAAACATCCTGTCTTTGGCTATGGATATCAAGGTTTTTGGCAACCGTGGCGAGGAATTGACAACCCCGCACTCCCCATCAGAAGTGCTAGATTAGGTAATTTTATACCAGAACATTCTCACAATGGATTTTTAGATATGGGATTAGATATAGGTTGGTTGGGATTAGCATTTTTTCTCATTTCTTTAGGGATTAATATTTACTATGGAGTCCTGAATGTAATTCGCAACAAAGAGGCTGAGTCATCAATCCCTCTAGTAATTTTTACGTGGTTAATAATAACAAATATCACAGAAACAGGGATGGCAAGTATTTCTTTTATTTGGATATTGTATGTTTTAATGACAGCCAGATTAACTATGGATAATACTTTAGATAATTTGAGAATCAATTCTCAACGCCAGACATCTTGGGAGTTGGAGTCAATATCCGAGACTAACAGAACCAGTTTTAGGAGGAATCGCTAATGACAAAACAGTTCCTTTGCGATCGTTTTCATATTTCATAGATGACTCAGTACTAAAAAAAATAATTTGTAAAGGGTGTCACCCTCCTAATGTTAAATAAAATAGTTTCAATAATTCAAAAAATTGGTCCTGGTTTGCGCCAGGTGATTAGCAACACAGCTTGGCTATTCGCTGACAAAATTGGGCGGATGGGTTTAAGTCTATTTGTAGGGGTGTGGGTAACTCGCTATCTAGGACCAACACAGTTTGGTACTCTTAGTTATGCGATGACATTTGTTTCTATGTTTAGTGCGATCGCAAGTTTGGGTGGATTGAGTTCCCTAATTGTGCGTGACATCGCTCGGAATCCCTCATGCAAAGATGAAAGCCTTGGCACAGCATTTACACTCCAACTGATTGGCGGTTTTCTCACTATTTTAGTAACCGTTGCGATTATTCCCATACTCAATCCCAACGATCCATTAACTCATAAATTAGTCGCAATTATCGCCGCCGGAACTGTTTTCAATGCCTTTGGCACAATTGATTTCTGGTTTCAATCCCAACTTCAGTCAAAATATACTATTTTTGCCAAGAATTTTGCCTATTTATTGGTGGCTGCGGTTAGATTAGTCTTAATCCAACTTCAAGCAGGATTGATTGACTTTGCTTGGGCTAGGTTAGCCGAGTCTGCTGTGGGGGCATTGGGGTTATTATGGGTTTATCGAAAGCAAGGAAATTATATTCAGGCGTGGCGAGTCAGTTTTCAGAGATCTAAAGAATTACTTGTGGAAAGTTTTCCTTTAGTGTTAGCAGGAATCGCCGTTTACGTCTATGCGAATATCGATCAGGTGATGCTGGGTGCTATCTTACAGGAAAACAAAGATGAATTAGGCTTTTATGCAGCGGCGGTAAAACTATCTACAGTATTTGATTTCTTACCCATGATATTAGCTTCATCGACTTTACCCAAACTTACACAATTAAGAGGAAAAAATAGCGAAGATTACTTCAAAAAACTTCAGATTTATTTTGATATATCAACAGCGAGTTGGCTAGCCATTGCTATTCCTGTTTCTATTTTAGCTCCTTATATAGTACCAATTCTTTACGGTGAGGCTTTTAGGGCTTCAGTCCCGCTTTTGTCGGTATATGCTTGGTCTCAATTTGGTAGTATGTTTGGTGTAGCAAGAGGTACTTTTCTTGCTATAGAGGGAAAATTACATTATTCGCTAATAATGAGCGTTATGGGCGCTTTCTTGAATATAGGGTTAAATTATTTTATGATACCAGCTTATGGGGCAATGGGGGCAACAGTGGCTACCCTCATTACCTATTTATTTGTAATCGTATTGATTAACTTTTTTATTAAAGATCTAAATATAGTAGGTTTATTGATCCTGCGATCGCTAAACTTGTATCAGGCTGCTTTGAGACTCAAAGGATTACTACGATGATTGAAATTAAACCCAATATCCAACATCATTCAACTTGTCCTTATGATGGGGCTACGCTAAAACCTATTCAGGTATTATGGCCTGGACTGGGAATTTATGTCAAAACCAAGTGCGATACCTGTCAGACTGAATTCATTGAGGCATTAAGAGTTGGTCACTCAGTAAGAAGACCATATCAAATTGATATCGCCAAAGGCAAGCACTTTTATCAAAAAACAAACGATCAGTGGTTTACTTGGTATACAGATCCTTTTATTGAATACTTACAAAATCCTCAAACAGAATCTGTCCCCATTACCAAGGAAGTATTTAAGGAGTGTAACCGTGTTATTATTTTAAACTGTATCGATAATGTCTATGGTCATTGCCTTTTAAAACTTCTGAATGCTCAAAGACATTTAGATGGCAACCCCGATTATGGTTTAATTGTCATAGTTCAACCCTTTAAGCGATCGATGGTTCCCGATGGCGTAGCTGAAATATGGACAGCAGATATACCCTTAAGAAATGGTCATTATTACTATCCAAACTTTAATCAGTTTGTCACTGAAGAATTGAAACGCTTTGATGAAATTCATGTGAGTAAAGCCCATTCCCATCCTAGTCAGTTCGATATCACACGGTTTAGTCGAATTCCCAAACATAACTTTGAAGAAGAAAACTATAAAATCACCTATATATGGCGTGAAGATAGGCTCTGGTGTAGCACTTTATTTTATCGCATTCTCAGAAAACTTAAAATAATGAAACTGGGGCTATTACTCCAAAACTGGAAGGTAAAAAAATTATTTATCCAACTAAAATATCAATTTCCTACCGCTAAATTTGTTGTCGCAGCCCAAGGCAAAAGCACTAAATTTCCAGGGTGGATTGAAGATTGCAGAGTGGAAAAATATGACAGTAATACAGATAAAGAAATGAATGAAATCTACTCTCAAAGCCGTATCGTTATTGGCATACATGGCTCGAGTATTCTCAAACCTTCTGCCCACGCTGGGATGACAATTAGTTTGATGCCACAACAAAGATGGCATGATGTTGTAAGTGATGTTCTTTACCAAGAAGCAGATCCGAGAATTGCTGCCTTTCGCTATCGATATGTCCCCATTGAAACTAGTATTAATGAGATCGCTAACATGGCTTCATCAATGATTATGAAATATTCTGATTTTGTTTCAGACATGACTGCGGATATACAATCATAAAGACATATTATATTATTGGTATTCATTCAATAAAAAGAAACAAAAATTATCAGATAATAAACTTAAAAACCATGACTACTATTAGCTGTATTATTGTAAGCTACAACAACGGCATATTTCTGAAAGAGTCCATCCTCAGCGTAGTCAACCAGACTAAACCAGTCGATGAAATTATTATTGCAGATGATGGCTCAACAGATGGCTCTAGAGACTTAATTACCTCACTAGCCCAAGAATACTCCCAAATTCAGCCTATTTTTAGAGAAAAGAATCTGGGTGTAACTCTCAACAGAGATTTAGCTATTAGAGCAGCTACGAGTGAGCTAATTACTACTCTTGATGGTGATGATTGGTACTCTCCTCAAAAAATAGAGAGGGAGTATTTTGCATTAGAAAATAATCTGGAATCAATAGCCTATTCCGATGTTAATCTAACCGATATAGATGGGGGAATAAGTCGTTATTTGGATTTGTCTGATTTTTCGAGTTTTGACATAAAACAACGAGTAAACTGGACGATCTCTCATGTGACAGAAATACCCAGAGATATGCTATTTCCTAAAAAACTCTACTTAGAAGTTGGCGGGCTGAGACATAATCTAGATAAATATGAAGACTGGGAATTGAAAATCCGCCTAGCAGCCTATCCAACTCCATGGATACATTCAGGGATTGTTGGTGTAAATTATCGTTCCACAGACTCAGGCTTGTCAAAGACTAATCCAATTATTCATGCTAAATACCAATACCAAATCCTCATATCCAATTACGATTTACTCAAAGATAATATAGGTGAAATGGGGTTTTGGTTAGCTATGGCAAAAGTTACCCGTAGAGCTGCTAAGTCGTTATTTGGCATTCGGAGTAAGTTAAAGAAACTAAGATCGAGTGGGAAATAATAAACATGTAGGGTGCGTTATCCTTTGGTAACGCACCATTACCGCCTGATGGGGTGACAACAATCTGTCAACAACATCAGATCGCCCCTTCATATTCGTCGCAAATTAACAAGCCTTCGCATACATTCTCGCAGGATTTTGCCAGGAAGTGGGCTTACGCCTTAATAAAGAGAAGAGTTTCTCATTATCTTCTTCATACAATTCATAGAGTTTCTGAATCGTTGACTCTTTGGGAACTTGCTTATATTTTGTTCCCGATCCCAATGAATATCTTTCCCTCAGATGAGAAACAGATAAATCCATGTAATGAACTAATTCCCTCATAGGAGGAAGATAATATCCCAGGGTAACCCCAAGCTGAGAGCGACGAAACTTATTCTGTCTTTCGTCTATATTTTGGAATTGGAAAAATGGATCTACACCCAGAAATAGACAAATCTGTTTCAAGGTTAATTCAGGCTGCTGAATAATATCATCCTCCAAAAATAAAACCATTATTTGACTAGGATCGAACAGTTCAAAATACCACTTAAGCTGGTGATAATATCGACCAAATTCGATTAATCCCAAATGTTTCACTAAATGTTGCTTATCACCCACAAGTAAGTCATCAATCTGGCAAAAAGGAGGAATCTCTCCACCTGCTAAATAATGACTAAATGCTGAAATAGCACGATTAACTGGATTGCGCAAAACAGCAATTAATTTAACATCAGGGAGAGATCTATAAATGTTCCCTGGAATTTCTGGCGAAGTCGTGACGCAGAGGTAACCCGTACTTTTTTCCCCAACTGCTTTTTCCCCAGCCGCTTGCTGGAAATATCTTTCATACCATTCAAATCCTTTACCAAAATTTTCTTTGGGGAAAAAATGAGGTTCACCCTTGGGGAGAAAAATATCTGGATGCTGACTGAGATTCTTAGAAATCCAAGTTGTTCCTGCTTTCTGAGATCCAATAATCAAAAAATTGGGTAAAGTCATTCGACTACTCCTGAAAAAGAAGAAGATGTGTTGATTGAATTCAGATAGGATGTTTTTACTAAAATTAGAGCAAAGCCGATTTAACACACCGAAATCAAACGTATCGTTGTCGAATGGATATCCCTGATGAGGCTAAATATTGGATTGGTAAAACAGAGTACAAATAGAATCGCTACTTTCGATCCTATCTGCAATACCACTAATATTGAATGTATCCCTGATGCTGGAAGTTGCTCTGTTTCCTAATAAAGACGTTCCTATTTGTAGGTTGAGCAATAAAGAAAGTTACCCTGATGCTGGAATTTGCTCTGTTTTTTGATAAAGACGTTCCTATTTGTAGCTTGAGCAATAGCGAACGTTACCCTAATGCTGGAAATTGATCTGTTTCCTAATAAAGACGTTCCTATTTGTAGCTTGAGCAATAGCGAACGTTACCCTGATGCTGGAAGTTGCTCTGTTTCCTAATAAAGACGTTCCTATTTGTAGCTTGAGCAATAGCGAACGTTACCCTGATGCTGGAAGTTGCTGCGATCGACAGGATAGCCGCAATCCTTTAAAAACAATAAACCCAGGAATTACCTGAGCATGAGATACTATTGTATACCATAAATACTTTATCTGGCAGAAAATGACCAGTAATCGCCTTGCCGTCCTTTTGACTTGTTACAACCGCAAGCCAAAAACCCTTGCTTGCTTAGGTGCGCTGTTTAATCAGATACTGGCTCCGGAAGTGAATTTGGCTGTATTCCTGGTGGATGACGGCAGCACTGACGGGACGACTGAGGCAGTAAGGCAGGCTTACCCTGCGGTTAACATTCTACAAGGGGATGGCAACCTATTTTGGACTGGGGGCATGAGATTCGCCTTCAGTGAAGCGATCGCGCAAGACTACGATTATTACCTCTGGCTCAATGATGACACCCTGCTTTATCCCGAAGCAATTAGTAATTTGTTAGCCACATCTCACCATCTGATTGAGGAGGGCAATCTTTCCTCAATTGTAGTTGGCTCAACTCAAGATCCAGAAACTGGTATACTCACTTACGGCGGATTGCGACAACATCGTTGGTGGCATCCCTTACGATTAGGGAAGGTCATACCAAAGGAAACACCCCAACCTTGCGATACTATGGAGGGAAACAGCGTTCTGATACCCCGAAAAGTAGTTCAAGTGGTAGGTAATTTAGACTTAGCTCTCAGTCATTATGGAGCAGATTTAGATTATGGCTTACGAGCTAGGAGCCAAGGATGTACTATTTGGGTAGCTCCAGGATATGTAGGCACTTGTTCGCCAAATCCCTCAATCAGTCGCTATGTAAATTCAGATGATTCCTTGAGCGAGCAATGGCAGAAAATGAACCAACCGAAAGGATTGGCACTTTCTGACGTAACCCTTTCTCCCATTGGACAGTGGAAAATATTAACTCAGCGCCATGGAGGACCATTTTGGCTATTTTATTGGTTACTACCATACAGAAGATTAATTAAGATTTTCTTATTTGATTTAGTCAAGATCAAATCTAAAAAATGAATGGTTTTTACCTTGCTATCAGAGGTGTATCAAAGTGGATGATATTAACAATTCTCGGATCGCATTGCTATTTCCCTCAATGGGAAGAGCCGCATATTGGCAACCAGTTTTAAGCGAATTTACTCATAAATTTAAAAATACTATTATTTACACAGGAGATTGGCCTGGATTTACAGCAGGATTTGAAGATGCCTTTACTGTAGAAGTAGTAGGCGCAATGAAATATATCAGAATAATTCCGTCAACTGTAGGGTACAGCTTGGGTTTCTCATTTGTTTCTTTTGGTATTATTAATAAACTACTTAGATTTAAACCAGAGGTGATATTCGCTAGTTCTTTCTCTGTTTGGACTTTATTGGTACTATTATTAAAATCATGGCTAGGTTGGCGAGTTATCATTATTTACGATGGCAGTTCACCCAGTATAGATCGTCTCAATTCAAAACCTCATTTATTCTATCGAAAAATGATGGTTAGACTCGCAGATGCCTTTGTGACAAACTCTCAAGCAGGCAAAAATTATCTAACTCAGGTACTAAATGCTAATGAAAGCTCAGTTTTCGCTCAACCCTATCAAGTGCCAACACCCAAGGCATTATTTGGACAACCAGGCGAGACTCAACCAACTATTGTGCCATCACAAAAACCGATTTTTTTATTTACAGGGGTGATAGAAGTCAGAAAAGGAGTAGATCGACTATTAGAAGCATGTAAATTACTTCAGGCACAAGGATACCATAACTACACATTAATGGTAATTGGAGACGGCCCGAAATTGGAGGAGCTTAAACTTTTTAGCGAAACCCATGATTTACGCGATGGCTTCGCCCCCCTTCGGGATCGCGTTATTTGGCTAGGATGGGTAGACTACAGTCAGTTGGGAACCTATTTCCGCTATGCAGATGTTTTTGTTTTCCCTACATTAGAAGATATTTGGGGGATGGTGGTGCTGGAGGCAATGGCATTAGGCAAACCTATTCTTTGCTCAAAATCCGCTGGAGTCTCTGAAATGATTGTTGAAGGGGAAAATGGCTATCTTTTCGATCCAAATCAGCCTGCGGAATTAGCTAAACTGATGAGTAGTTTCATCGATAATCCAGAGCAGATTATGACTATGGGTAGCCGATCGGAGCAACTCATCGCCAAGCATACCCCACAATCAGCCGCACAATTCCTCATTGAGATAACATCTCTTGTACTGGGTACACCAACAACCAACAACCAATAACCAGTGGGGAGTGGGG
>NZ_JAMZMM010000586.1 GCF_024178385.1 Limnofasciculus baicalensis BBK-W-15
ATTAAAGGATTCACCGCTTCACTATTGCCAATATTACCCAAAGCCATTGCCGCATTTATTCTCACCCAACTATCTGAGTCTTTGAGAGAGGCTATCAACTTCTGGCACATCTGACGATTGACTTTACCTAGCGCCACAACAGTAGATTCAATAAAACTAGCAGATGGGTAACTTCGCCAAAACTTATAGATGCCCTCGATTATCTTTCCTATCAAAGGATTAGTTGCTGCGAGATTGAAATTATCATCCTTTTTACATTCCGCCAGACATCTCCCTGCCAACAATAACAGGGTTTTGAAAATATCATCCTTTGACTGAGTAATCGCCTGTAGCAAAGGCAGGGGATTTTCCATTAATCCCGCCAGTAAAATTAAGGTTTCATGGGCATCGTATTGCCAAAATAGTCTTTTGACTAAAGAAATTCCCTCATTCTGATTTTCCTTAATCTTTCTCAGTAAATAAGTAGCCGTAAAATATTCCTGAAATGTGCGGTGGAGGAAGATATACTTATCCCCTTCCCTATCCCACTTTTGCAGGATACCATCCTCTGCCGATAATTCCTCAATTAAGCGACTAGTGGGATAATTTTTCAAATCAGTGGAAATTTCGCCAGATTTAATATATCCTTCAATTACGCGATGGAGTTCATCTAAACTAAAAATTTCACTCCCATCTTGCTCATCATCGCAGGAAAAATGATAAGCGAGTTTTTCTAATAGCTGGATTTTGGCAGTAATCATCCCTTCTGATTGAGGATATCGATTGGCACTCCATTTCTTCAACATATAATCCACAGCTTTTTGATAAACCTGAGTGCGCTGTGCCGGAAGGGTGAGATCTTTTTCTTGATATAGACTACAGATTAAAGATAAAAGAAGGGGATTTTGGGCTAATCCGGCAATTTGAGGTTTATCTCGCAGTTGTTGAATCAGATTCTCTGCTGAAACCGATTCATCCTGAATATAACCTTCAGCATTCTTAAACCAAGTTTCAATATATTCTGCTGTTTGGGCAAAAGCAAACGGGACAATTTCGACTTCTTTGCCTCCCTCAATAAATCCGCCCCCATACCCAACTATCCGAGATGTGCAAATCATCGGCGAGGGATAATTGCGGCTAAATCGATTTAACTTTTCTTGTAAGCGTATCCGATTCTCTTTTGGTACTTCATCTAAGGCATCCAAAAGCAGGAGGCATTTCCTATTCCTTAATTTTTCTTTTAATAAATGTTTGATATCTGGAAATATAAGAGGATAGTCTCGCTGAATCAGTAGGGGAATAGCCTCAATAATTTCTTCGGCTTTTTCAGCTAAATCCGATAGCCTGAAAAACAAGGGAAAAATCACTTCATCTACCCCAGTGGGCAAGTTAGACTGGGGTGCTAATAACTTATCCATCTCTTTTTTAGCAGTGGTGATAGTCTCCATCTTTAATAAGGTAGACTTACCCATACCGGGATCTGCCAAAACCATAATATGCTGATTACTACACTGTTTCTTTGCCTCTTTCCAGTCAACTTGAGTCTCCTGAAACGCATCAAAACTTTTCATTGCATAAGCTTGTTTATCTACTACTTCAGCTTCACTATAGCCCAAAAAAGATTCTACATCTTTCCGTTTTGTTTTCAGAGTAACCTGTATGGGAATATACTGCTGTTTCAGTTCAATTTGTTGTTTAGTATGGAATAAAGTAATAAACTTAAATCGTCTATCATTAGCAATTTCTGCTAAGAAGTTACAGACAGTTGTTTTTTTAGGTTCCAATCCCAGTTTATCCAGGGATGCTGTAATATTATCCCAACGAATTACATAACTTTCATCGCTTTTACTACATTGAATTACCCCCACTACACCATTCAATTCTTCCGCAAAAACTGGTCCACCACTAGTTCCTTTCTCTACTTTGGCATTAATGCGGTGAGAGAGAAAGGTAGATTTTGGCTGAGGTAATTTATTCCAGGGATTTGTACCACTTATATTAGTAGTAACATAAGTAGGCAGAATATTGACAGGGGCACTAGGGCGAATAGTTTGGGCAGAAAAATTAATCCCTTCCGGAAAAAACTTCTTTTCCGATGGCGGGAATCCATAAACAGTTACCGATGTTGATAAATCTTGGGGATTGATAATCTTTACCGCCTTAGCCTTCTCAATATTAATCTTGAGAATAGCAATATCCACCTCTGGATTTGACAACTCCTCACACCACTGCGCCTCGTATTCCTTGCCCTGATACTCTACTTTCAGGGCATCCAATAAATAAATAACATGGTGACAGGTGACGAGATAGCCATCATCCCGAATTATAAATCCCGAACCCGCCGTTTCTCCCTTCACAGGGTGAAGGATTCTCACCATCGATTCGCGGAGTTTGTCAAGATTATGCTGATTCATCGCGATCGCAAAAATTGTGGGTTAAACTCAGATATCGCACCATTCTCAAAGGGCGGTTGAAACCGCGTCTACACAGACAAAACCCGCCTTCGCGGGTTGTGAAACCCTTGATTTATTAGTCCGCGCAGGCGGACTTTGTTGGGAGCATCCCACTTT
>NZ_JAMZMM010000587.1 GCF_024178385.1 Limnofasciculus baicalensis BBK-W-15
TCCTACTACTTCCCCTACTACAATTACCACAGGAGAGAGAGAAACACCAGCAGTTTTTTGAACAATATCGGCTAATGTACCTAGCCAAACCTCTTGCTGAGGGGTTCCACAGGCACGAATTGCGGCAATGGGGGTTTTCGGGGAGCGCCCATATCGCTTTAATTGATGGACAATGTATGCTAAGTTCCGCCCACCCATTAAAATAGATAGGGTATCAATCCTGGCCAGTGTTTCCCAGTCTAATTCCTCTGGTTGATGGGCTGTGACTACGGCAAAACAACGACTTAAAACGGGATCGGTAAGAGGAATTCCGGCTAATAATGGTGCGGCTAATGCGGAGGAAATTCCTGGTACAATTTCAAATGGGCAATTAGCGGCAATTAATGCTTGAATTTCTGAACTTGAACGCCCAAAAATAAATGGATCTCCGCTTTTTAGGCGTACTATGTTATTTCCTTCTTGGCATTTTTCTACTAGTATCTGGTTAATCTCTGTTTGGGGAGTTGAAGGTTTTCCGCCGCGTTTACCTACATTGATTTTATTGCAATTAGGAGGTACTAATTGTAATAATTCACTGTCTACGAGGGCATCGTAAACTAATACTTCTGCTTGAGTTAATAGCTCTTTTCCTTTCACTGTAAGATAGGCTATCGATCCTGGTCCTGCACCAACTATATAAACTTTTCCTGTCTCGGTATTCATGATGTTGAATTTTATTATAGATATTTTGTTTTGGGGATATTTTTTTTTTTAACGCAAAGGGGAACGCCAAGTATTTTTGAGTATATTATTTTTGTCTTTCAATCCATTCTTGTCCGCCGGGTAACTGAATTAAGATATTTGCGATTCCAGTTGGTAGTTCTTTGGGGGTATGGGAATATGTTAGGTTTAATAAGGTAACGGCATTCTCTATAATGTTAGTACGATTAAGTAGTTCTGATAGTTTAAATTGACTGTAGGCTCCATTGAGGACTTCTTCGCTGGCATCTGCGATGGCATCATCAATGATTTCTTCTTCTATTAAGTTATTCCATTCATCTGGATTGATGTAATAAGATTTTTTGTTTTCTTTTATATTCAGTTTCTTGATTTCTCTAATTGCATGGCGGATGGAAGTAGCCCAAGATCCGGTTAATCTCTGCTCGACTTGGTTTTTAATTAGGTGAATCAAGAGAATTATGAGATAAGATTGGATGTTCCGCAAAATTGCTTGTTTGCTCATTCCCTCTAGTTCATCTACAATTGCCAATGCCTCTGGGTAACGTCCTTCGAGGATACTAGTTCTTAAATCGAGCAGTTCTTGTGTCATAATTATGATAATCAGTCTTTCCTATCTCAGATTATAACATTGGTCTCTCCTATGTCTCCTCTTTCATCGGTTAACTCTGTAACAAGTACTAATGGTCAAAATGTCCTCACAACGACTCTCTTAAAACCTCTTTTGGGTGCTTCTCTGGAGGAGCTAACTGAATGGGTGGAGGGGGAGGGGCAACCAGGGTATCGGGCGCGTCAGCTTCATCAATGGATATATGAAAAAGGGGTGCGAAATTTAGGCGATATTTCTGTATTTCCTAAACTGTGGCGGGAACGTTTAGTAGATGTTTCCATTGGGCGTTCAACTTTACATTATCGCTCGGAATCACCAGATGGTACGGTGAAATATCTCCTCCGTATGACGGATGGAAATATTATTGAAACTGTTGGTATTCCTACTTTTTCTTTTCCTAAAGGTGGGGATAGTGAGATGGATAGATGGGATGATGATTTTGCGCCTAATCCCAAGTCAAAGCAACGTCTTACAGTTTGCGTGTCTTCTCAAGTAGGATGTCCGATGGCGTGCGATTTCTGTGCTACGGGGAAAGGTGGATTTACTCGCAATCTTAGTCCTCATGAAATTATAGATCAGGTTTTAACTGTTCAGGAAGATTTTGGCTCGCGGGTGAGTAATGTGGTATTTATGGGGATGGGAGAGCCATTGCTGAATTTAGATGCAGTTTTAGCTGCGGTGAAGTCTCTCAATCAAGATGTGGGAATTGGGATGCGATCGCTTACAATATCTACTGTGGGTATTCGCGATCGCATTCTTCAATTAGCTGAACATCAGCTACAACTCACTTTTGCGGTTAGTCTCCATGCTTCTAATCAGCAATTGCGGGAAAAACTCATTCCCAGTGCCAAGGCATATCCTTTAGATGCACTATTAGAAGATTGCCGAGAATATGTAAAAATTACTGGGCGTAGAGTAACTTTTGAATATATCCTCTTGGCAGGATTAAATGACTTACCAGAAAATGCAATAGAATTAGCCCAACATCTGCGGGGTTTCCAGAGTCATGTTAATCTTATTCCTTATAATCCTATCAGTGAAGTGGATTATCAACGTCCGACTCCCCGTCGAATTCAAGATTTTGTTGAGGTATTAGAAAAATACCATATTGCTGTTAGCGTGCGTCGCTCTCGCGGTTTGGAAAAAGATGCTGCTTGCGGGCAATTAAGAGCATCAAAGATTTCCTCGGAAACATATAGCAATGGGCTAGGGGCTAG
>NZ_JAMZMM010000133.1 GCF_024178385.1 Limnofasciculus baicalensis BBK-W-15
CTACTAATACGAGGAATTATTTTTTCAGTTACCTTGCCATAAGAACAACATTGGCATGTATCGGTAATTAGTTTACTACCTTCTTTCAATTCTGTTGCCTCGAGTGTAATTTTTTCTTTGCTAGTTACTGTCAATTCTTGACAATTAGGGCAAATACTAAATTTATTTGTATCCACAACATAGGCGCGTATATTTATCCCCTGGGCGATTAGTTTGGGACGGCATCTAGAACATTCCCATCCTTCAAATACAACACTGCCAAGGTTTTGGGCAACAGACTCAGGTTCCCTGAGATGAGATAATAAGGATATCGAGTCTAACTGTTTCATCTGTTGTTGGCATTTTGCACAATGTAAAGGTCGTATAGACCTCCTCTTCCTCTTGTTATCAAACATCTTTTTCGGAATTATAGACAGTGGCACATAAAGAATCCCCCCGGTTAGAAGTGCCAATATCAAACCTGGTACTACAAATAAATTTATATAAATTATGATAATTATTATGGATGGTATATAAAAACATCCCGAACATCCCCAGTAAATAATTTGCCGTGAATTGAGAAGTTTAGGAGAGGTAGAAACTTGAATTGAACTACGATTTAGCGAGCGATAAAATAGGATACAGTTCATTCCCCCTGCCAGAGATGCTGCAATAACTCCTGCATCAACAGTTAGTGCTGCTGTGAATGATATACTGAACAAAAATAAACAGACTAGATAATAAACTGGCTTGTCATGGCTATCTAAACCTTTAATTCGCTCATTGCCTTGAGGTGAAATTAAGGCTAGTTTATGGGAAATTAGCAGCATCCCAACACCAGATATTAATGATAGTATTATCCCTGTATTTGTCAACAACAATGTTGTCTTTTTGTCAAGAGTTATAATTGGTATATTGCTGCCATAAAAAGGAACTTCAGTTGTACTGGAATTAGGACTCTGATGCGGTTGATATGTCTTCAATACGGCAATCAGTTCTTGAGTTCCCACTAGTGTGCCGCCGTCATAATTTCCCAAATTGAATTGCGGTCTAATTTTCTGTTTGATTAGATCAACAACCCAAGCATCAGGTAAAATATCTGTAACCCCATAACCTGTTTCAATTTCTATCCGATTATCGCCATGGGAATACATAAATAGTACTCCATTATCGAGACCTTTTTGACCAATTGTCCAGTAGTTAAACCAAGTTGTGGTAAACTCTTTGGGGGTACTATAAGGAGAGGTTTCCGGCACGGTTACAACCATGATTTCGCAACTATTTTGTCTTGACAATTCGGAAATCATCTGATTGAGTTTTGCTTCGGTTTCAGGACTGAGTGTATTTGCCATATCTGTTACCCAAGTACCTGTTTGTCTGGGAGTGGGTACTTCCTCTACTCTCAATGCCATTACTCCTGGAGAGAAAGCGATAATGGCTAGAGTTATAATAAATAACCAGAATGTTTTTTTGAACATATAGAATATTGAAATACCAAACATTAACTACCTCCTCTACTTGTTTTCAGTATTATTTTGGGCGTAAGCAAGATTCTTTTGATACTCCTGTGCTTTTTGCTGTGCTACAGGATAATTGGGACTATCGGCTGGTACAGTTTGCATCAAAGTAATGGCTTCTTGCCAAGTGGTAGCAACAGCAATCCACTGTTCTTTTCCCTTAGCTTTTTGAGTCATTTGTGCGGCTTTCATCGCTTTATTTACTGCTTCTCTGAAGGGATCTGCTGTCGTTGCTGGGGAAGGTGAAGGAGTTTCGATGGGAGTTAGAGATATAGAGAAATTATTTTCAGGATTGAGGGTGATTGATTGAGGGTTGTTGACCATATACTTTGGCGTATAAGTGGAGGTAATATTTCCACCTAATATACTCATAATTAATCCAGAAATTCCGACATAAAAGCTTTGTCTTACATGTTTTTTATGCCATTTTTTGAAAATGAAAACCCAGGAAGCAAAGGGAATAAAGAAACAAGCAACTCCCCAGCCGACATGATCCATGAAAGCCAAAACAAGTGTCCAGATACCTCCGGCGAAGGCTAAGAGAAAACCTAGAAAAAATAAGACGATTCCTAGAACAGTCATTTTAGTTGCCTTTGATTGATGTAGAAATTAGCAAGGAATTAAGGAAAGTACCAGATTGAATTAACTTTACTTTTAAGGGTTTAAGGGGAAAGGGAAAAATGGTAGGCTAAGTTACGCCGGGAGCATCCCACTTTGGCAAAAAACGAGTGTCTTTGCCAAAGTTTTCACCCCCCCAGCCCCCCTTGTCAAAGGGGGGAGTAAGAATACAACTTGTCAAAGGGGGGAGTAAGAATACAACCTGCATTTCTTCCTTTCTCGGGATGCTCCCGTTACGCCAGCGTGTAATATTAGGTAATTTTGATTGTCCATTTTTTCTATTTCTCTGTGATTTATGTCTCAACAAGAGGAACTTTATTCTGTAGTTTCTTCAAGACTATGGAGTAAGCGATTGGTAAGACAATTGGCCAAAGGATAGTACCAATAATGAAGGCGAGTAAACAGAATCCCTTCTCTTGATTGGACAAGCTAATATCTTGCTTAAAGTAGTTGAACCAGATTCTGAACAAATAGATGGCTATTAAGACGTAACCTGACACTAAGCAAGAATTCATCTTTGTATTTCCTACTATGGAGTATGTGGCAGTGAGAAGTTTTGAGGGGGTGCATAGGAATTGGGCAAAAGTCGATTTGGTTTATGATTTGCTGATGTCTTTCGAGATTGACTAGATAAAGCTTATAATGATGGATCTATCCAGGCTTTGGGGTTCACCTTTTGGCTCAATCTCAGGTTCACTTCCTGATTTACTCCTGATCCCAAAACTGAGTCACAATATAGAAAAATTATTGGTACATGTAGGTATGGCTTCATTGAAAGCGTCTGTCGAGGGATTAAAAATAGTGGACAGGGCTAGACAACGGATGGGTTGGACTAAAACTAGGACAGTTGCTTGGTGGCAAAATGCGAATACTTCCCAAGCCACTTTGAAGCGGTTTTGGCGGAGATTTGCAATTCAAGAAGAAAATTTTATTGACATTTGTAAGGCGGTGGGGCTAAGTAATTGGGAAACCGTTAGCGAAAGGTATCTTGAGGAGGAAGTAGAAGTTGAAAAATTACCAAAATCCGGTCAAGATTGGGGCGAATCACCAGATGTTTCTGGTTTTTATGGCAGAAATCGGGAACTGGAAATTTTAGATAAATGGATTATTCAAGATCGCTGCCGTTTAGTAGTACTATCTGGTATGGTGGGTATTGGGAAAACTGCTCTTTCTGTGATGCTTGCGGATCGGATTCAGGATGGGTTTGATTATGTAATTTGGCGCAGTCTCCGTTATGCCCCATCGGTTTCAGATATCCTGGAAGAAGTGCTTCTTTTTTTAGGAGATGGACAAGAAACTGATTTACCGCAAGAGATGGGGCGGAGAGTCTCGCTCCTGATGAAGTATTTAAAAAACCATCGATGTTTGCTGATACTAGATGAAGTCCAAACAATTCTCAGTCGGGGCGATTCCCTAAGAGATAATTTGACTTCACGCACCGGACAATATAGGGAAGGATATGAGGGCTATAGTGAACTTTTTCAACGGATTGCGGATCAATTTCATCAGAGTTGTTTGGTTATAACGTCTCAAGAAAAACCTCAAGATATTGTTTCTAGAGAGGGTGAAACTCGACCAGTCCGCTGTTTGAAATTAGAGGGGTTGTTAGAGGGAGACGCACAGCAAATTTTTCGAGATAAAGGGTTATTAGATCCTCAGTATTGGGGAACGCTGAACAAAATTTATCGTGGTAATCCTTTATGGTTAAATATTGTTGCCGCATCAATTAAAGCCTCATTCAATGGTAGCGTTTATGAGTTTTTAGAACTGAATACGATATTTTTAGGGGATATTCGCTCGCTGTTAGATTTATCCTTTGAGAGATTGTCCCCTTTAGAAAAAGAGATTGTTAATCAATTAGCGACTGATAGTCAGGCAATTTCGATTGGTAATTTACAAGAAAAATTTGCCCAGCTTTCTTGTTCTGAGTTAATCGAAGCTATAGAATCTTTAGATAGGCACGCGCTAATTGAAAAGCAAATCGAAGGCAGTGCTGTGCTGTATACATTGCAGCCTGTAGTCAGACGGTATATTATTCGTCATTAATCAGAAATTCAATGTTATTACAAGGTAGATATCGGGTAATTAAACCACTGAGTAGAGGTAGTTTTGGTCAAACCTTTGAAGTGGAAGATCTTGATAATGGTGGGGAAAATAGCAGAAAAGTCCTCAAAGTATTACTGATAGACTCAGAAAAAGCAATTTCCCTCTTTCAACGGGAAGCTCAAGTTCTCCAACAACTCAACCATCCCGGCATTCCTAAAGTAGCATCTGATGGCTATTTTACTTGCCAATTTCCCCAACGCCAAGCACTATCTCATTGCATTGTGATGGAAAAAATTGAAGGGTTGAATTTGCGGCAATGGCTGGCAGCTCAAAACAATCAATCCCTCACTCCTGAGCAAGGAATAGCTTGGATAAAACAACTGCTCCAAATCTTAGCTATTCTCCATCAAGAGAAGTTTTTACACCGAGATATTAAACCATCTAATATTATGCTACGACCAAATGGTCAATTGGTATTAATTGACTTTGGCGCAGTCAAAGAAGCAGCAGAAACTCAATTACATAACATCTCATCAGGAGACGGTACATTAATTATTTCCCCCGGTTATACATCACCAGAACAAGCAATTGGTAGTCCAGGAAGACGTTCCGACTTCTATGCTTTGGGACGTACTTTTGTCCATTTAATTACGGGGAAACATCCCTTACAATTTGAAGATGCTCAAACCCATCAGTTCAATTGGCGCACTAATGCACCACAGATTTCTAGCCAATTTGCCGATTTAATTGATAGTCTAATGGCTCCATCTTATCAGGATCGTCCCCTTGATGCCCGCAAAATTTTGCATCGCATAGAGCAAATAGAGCATCCCCTCAGAGGTAGATTACTGAAGGGAGGAGTAGGATTAGGATTAATTCTATTCTGTATTGCAGTTGTTATTCGGTTTATTCCCAAAACTTGTCCTGTAAAAATTGGCGATAATTTAAGTTGTGGGGAAGAAAATTTATTCCCCACTCAAGCACTTCCAGAAAAAGCTAAAGCTGCTCAAGAAATTACCAAAAATAATTATAAAAATGCTATTTTATTGCTAGAAAAAGCCCGAAAGATAAAACCCACAGATCCGGAAACTTTAATTTATCTCAATAATGCCAGACTCGGAAACCAATCAGTCTATACAATTGCCGTCGCGGTTCCCATTGATAAAACTCCATTGATAGCTAAAGAAACACTTTGGGGAGTGGCAATTGCACAAGAGGAAATCAATCGAGGTCAAAAAATTAATGGCAAAGGAATTAGAGTAGAAATTGCCAATGATGCTAATAAAGTTGAACAAGCAAAAACGATTGCAAATAAGCTAAAAAGACAAGTGGATTTGATTGCTGTTATCGGTCATAATGCCAGTGAATCAACTCAAGCGGTACTTAACATTTACCAAGAAACTAATTTAGTATTAATTTCATCAAATAGTACCTCGGAAAACCTAGGTAATTCTGACTATTTTTTTCGCACAATTACTAGCGATCGCATACATGCTCAAACCTTAGCAGATTACCTCATTAAACAAGTCCAAAAAACTAAAATTGCTATCTTTTATAATCCCCAAAGTAATTACAGCAAATCTATCCACGATAGCTTTGTATCTAGCTACAACAGCCAAGGTGGAAAAATTATGCCAGAATTTGATTTGTCAGATCCTGAATTTAATGCAATTGATGCCATCAATCAATCCGGAAAACAGGGAGCCAGTGCCTTCGTTTTATTACCAGATGCTCGAACCAGTGAATTCGTTTTTAACAACACATTAAGAGTAGTTGAAGCGAATCAGTGCAGCTATCCGATGGTGGGAGGAGATGCTGTTTATACTAGTGACTTCTTAAAACCAACAGTTGCTAACTGCCTTGTATTGGCTATCCCCTGGCATGAATTAAACAATACTAACTCAAAATTTATCCAATTAGCTAGAAACTTAGGGGCACAAGAAGTGAGTTACCGAACAGCTTTAACTTACGATGCTATGTCTGTTTTGATTACCGCATTAGCTAAAAACCCCAAACCAAATCGTTATTTGCTCCAAAAAACTTTAAAAGATCCTAAATTTGAAGTAACAGGTGCTACAGGAAAGATTACATTTGCACAAAATGGCGATCGCAAGGAAGCGATTAGTCAGTTAGTCACAGTTGTTAAAAAGAATTGCCCACCTTCTAGTTACTTATTTGTGCCTTTAAATTATCCTGATGCTAAGTCTGGAAGTGGGAATTGTCCTAGTAAAACTACTAAGAGTAGGGTGGGCACTCCCCACTAACCTGAGTTCGGTGTTAGGAATTCTGAGTTAGGAGTTAAAAATTAAGAGTTTTAGTTGAATCAGAAGCCATTCACCCAGAAATTGGTGCAAGATCTCAGTTTTAAGTAAAAATATAGATATTTCCGATATATGGATTTATTTAGAGTAATCGACAGACTCATCCAAAATAGATAAAGATAGGATACTCCCAACTATGATAGAATTTATTACCACGACATTTCTCAGTCGCCTCACCTAGCTATGACTCAAACCCCAGACTTTCTCTCCCACCTCAATCCTGGACAACGTACCGCTGTCGAACATTATTGTGGTCCCTTGCTAGTCGTAGCTGGTGCGGGTTCCGGTAAAACGAGGGCGCTAACTTATCGGATTGCTAATTTAATTCTTACTCATAAGGTGGAACCAGAAAATATCCTCGCTGTTACTTTCACCAATAAAGCAGCGCGGGAGATGAAATCCCGAATTGAACTTATATTTGCCCAGCGACTAGCGGAAAACAAATACTCTCAGCGATTGGAATTACTTTCGGAAGAGCAACAAACCCAATTGCGATCGCAAGTTTACCGAAAATACATCAAACCGCTCTGGATTGGCACTTTTCACAGTCTCTGTACTCGCCTCCTCCGCTACGATATTAACAAATATAAAGACGAACAAGGAAGGGAGTGGCAGCGTAATTTTTCTATATTTGATGAGTCAGATGCGCAAAGTTTGGTCAAGAATATTGTTACCAAAAAGTTAAATCTAGACGATCAACAATTCGATCCACGTAAGATTCGTTACGCTATCAGTAATGCCAAAAACCAGGGCTTATCTCCCCAATCATTCGCCCAGGAACAGACAAATTATAAAGGGCGAACAATTTCCGAAGTTTATGGCCATTACCAAGAGCAACTTGCCGCAAATAATTCCCTTGATTTCGACGATCTTATTTTAGTTCCCGTCCAGCTATTTCAACAGAATAAATCAGTTTTGAACTATTGGCATCAGCAATTTCATCATATTTTAGTAGATGAATATCAGGATACTAATCGCGTTCAATACGATTTAATTCGCTTATTAACCACAAATGGGGAAACGAAAAAGAGTGAATGGGATTGGACTGATCGATCTGTTTTTGTAGTAGGAGATGCGGATCAATGTCAACCAGCAGGTACTCAGGTATTAACTACTAAGGGGTACATGCCAATTGAATCTCTAAATCCACAGAAGCATCTATTAGTTAGTTACGATAATCGTGTTTCCAGAGTAGTTGGCAAGGAACAAGGTTATCAGTTTAGCAAAGAGGTGCAATCCTTTGCTGGCAAACTAATTGTCGTGAAAGCAGATAATAAAATAACTCGCTGTACACCTAATCACCGATGGCCAATTCGATGGAATCAATATGCTAAAGAGAATATTTATGTTGTTTATCTGATCCGTCGAGGTAATTGGTATCGGGTTGGCTGGTGTAAATTATTTAAAAGTAATGGTGGATTTCAGTTAGGATATCGGGCAAGGCTTGACAAAGCAGATGGGGCTTGGATTATAGCTATAACGAATAATGTGATAGACGCATCATTGAAAGAAGCTTTTATTGCCGCACGTTATGGTATTCCTACTATAACATTTGACCCGCTCAATAATAATAATCACTACACTAAAGAGACACTGGCTCAGTTATTTAATAAGCTTTCTGATGTTTTGCCACAACATATTAATTCCTGTCTTCAAGACTATGGATTAGATCCGAAATATCCACTTTGTACTCCAGAGCTTGCTTATCAATATGGAGGGGGGCGAGGAATTATTGAGACAGAAGCGATTAATCTAATTTCTGATTTGATGGAGGTAGCTGTTTATAATAGCGAGGGACAAATTAGCTGGAAAACTATCAGTATTGAGTCGGAACCTTACACTGGTTATATATATAGTCTCAATGTCGAGCAGCACCATCTTTACTTCGCTGATGGCTTACTCACTCATAATTCCATCTACAGTTTCCGATTAGCTGATTTCACCATATTATTAGATTTTCAGCAAGACTTTGGTGATGGCTTGTCCGATGAAGATACGGAAACCATGGTTAAATTGGAGGAAAATTATCGTTCCACAGAAAATATCCTCCAAGTCGCCAACCACCTAATCGAAAAAAATACCCAACGAATTGATAAAATACTCCGTGCCACAAGAGGAGTTGGGGAAAAGATTTATTGTTATCAGGCAGATGACGAGTTAGCAGAAGCCAATTTTGTAGTTAGTCAAATGCGGAGGATGAAGCAAAGCAATCCTGAACTAGACTGGGGCAGTTTTGCTATTTTATATCGCACTAATGCTCAATCTCGCCCCTTGGAAGATGCACTCCGTCCAGATATTCCCTATATTATTGTAGGTGGACTAAAGTTCTACGATCGCAAAGAAATTAAAGATGCCTTGGGCTACTTGAGAGCAATCGCCAATCCAGCGGATACTGTAAGCCTACTACGAATTATTAATACTCCTCGACGGGGTATTGGTCAAGCCACAGTTGATAATTTAGTCGTCGCCTCCCAAGAATTAAGCATTCCCTTGTGGGAAATACTCTGCGATGAAACATCAGTCAATACCATGGCAGGGCGTTCCGCAAAATCTGTGAATAAGTTTGCTAAAATAATTCAGAAATGGCAAGGAGAAGTTGAGAATTTCTCCGCTGCGGGTATTCTCCGGGGCATTATGGATGAATCTGGTTATATTGAGGAATTGCAGAAACAGGGGAATGAAGAAGCAGAAGGCAGATTAGAAAATATCTCAGAATTATATAATGCGGTACAGCAATTTCAGGAAGAGAATAACGACAGTACATTACAAGGTTTCTTAGGCAATGCTTCCCTAGCTTCCGATTTAGATAATCTGGAAGAAGGGCAAAAAGCTGTATCTTTAATGACACTTCATTCTGCTAAAGGATTAGAGTTTCCTGTAGTATTTCTTGTTGGTTTAGAACAAGGATTATTTCCCCACAGTCGCAGTATAAACGATCCCGTTTCCCTGGAGGAAGAGCGTCGTCTTTGTTATGTAGGTATTACTCGCGCTGAGGAACAATTATTTCTCTCTCACGCCAGGGAAAGGCGACTTTATGGCTATCGGGAACCCGCTTTGCGTTCCCAGTTTCTAGACGAATTACCACGAGAGTTAATTAGCAGCAAAAATCCTGGGCAGGTGAAGAAAGTGAAGGTGGAAAATTTAGATGATAATCTGTCAGTTGCGGCTAAAGGGAAACGGGGAAAAAACGACTCGCAGGAGTGGAATAAAGGCGATATCTTAATTCACGATACTTTTGGCACGGGGCAAGTTACCCATGTTTTTAAATCTGGCATTAAAGTTAGTATCGCTGTGAGTTTTGCGGATTTAGGGACTAAAATTATTGACCCGAAACAAACTAATTTGCGGCGGGTGAAGTAAAGGGGGAGTAGTTTAGCTAATTCCCGTACTATCCTGTCCATAAGCTTGCCAAGCTAAATCTACTAAACCATTAATAATAGCAGCAGCCACCACTGCTGAACCTTTACGCCCTTCAATCCGAATATGAGGAGTGAGAGAATCTTCCAATCGGGATTTGGCGACATCCACCTCAACAAATCCCGCAGGTGTACCAATCACCAAAGCAGGGCGAATTTCCTCTGCTTCAATTAATTCAACCAACGTGGTTAGCGCAGTTTGAGCTTGCCCGACGACAAAAATCCCTTCTGGGTAGCGTCTGGCGAGAGTTTCTATCCCCCAAGCAGCTTTCGTCTTTTCTTTTTGGGGACGAGTAATAGCTTCCATGCTGCAATAGACAGGATTAGCAAAAGTATCTTGGATATGGGGCGCGATTCCCACCTGCACCATTGGCGCATCCACCACAATAGTTGTACGGGCGGCTAGTGCGGCAGCACCAGCTTGTAGAGCTCGCTCAGAAAAGCGAATCAAATGCTGATATTCAAAGTCAGCCGTCGCGTAAATTACACGGCGTACAATCTCATATTCTGCTGCGGAAAAGGTGTGATTGCCGATTTCGCGGTCAATAATTGCCAGACTTTGGGCATCCGTTACGTGCCATTCCATAATAAATTTCTATTTCCAAAAAGGATTTACCGATTCTTAGCGATAGCGATAGATAGCACTCGCCAAGGCGCTTAGGACAAGGGGCTTAAGTCCATTGTTAAAATTTACTAGCATAGAATGTCCTAACCGCTGTGGCGGTTGCTGTAGCACAAACGCCCACACATACCATTATGTAGCAATCATACACTGAGCCTAACTATCGGGCTGACACCAGCTTACTAATTCCGGAAAATTCGGTCCATCGTTGAAAGAAGAAATTAATTATAAGGAATGCAGGCTGAAAACCCCGGAGGAACAGGCGCACAGCGCCGTATTCCGTGCTTTAGACGGGGATGAAAGCTGCCATCGCAGGTTTTAACCTGCCGTATCACTTCTTCTTTGGAACTCTCTTACAAAATAGTCTCTTCTTTTGTAAGAAGAGGTGACAAGACGATGTTAAGTTTAACTTACGAGTACAAAGCAATGCCCACAAAGGAGCAAATCCAACAAATTGAACATACATTGACGGTGTGTCGCAAGGTTTGGAATTTTGCTTTGCGAGAGCGCAAGGATTGGTTAAGCTCTCGTAAGTGTCCCATCAACGCCTGTTCCATCACTTCTGAGTACATCACACCTGCGGACGCACCATATCCTAATTACTACGAGCAAGCAAACGCATTAACTCGTGCTAAAGCTGAGTTTCCAGAACTAGCAACAGTTCATTCCCAAGTCTTGCAGCAAGTGTTGAGGAAACTGGAAACTGCTTTTGTGGATATGAGTCGCAAAAAGATGGGTTTCCCCCGGTTTAAGAACAAGTACAGGATGCGGTCATTCGTGTACCCGCAACTAGGAAAAGGTCAGGTTCTTAAAGGCAATCAAGTTAAACTGCCTCAATTAGGTTGGATGGAATATGTCAAGTCTCGTGAAATACCTGATGGCTTTAAGGTTAAACAGGTCAGAATTGTTCGCAAGGCTTCGGGATATTTTTTGATGATGACCTTAGAATGCGATCTCTCGGTTCCTGACACTGTAGCTAGTGGACACCCCAGGGGGATTGATTTAGGGCTAGATAAATTTGCAGCTACTTCTGACGGGAAATTGATTGAACGACCCCGTTTTTTGAACACACTGCATCGCAAGCTGAAATTGCTGCAACGCAGGCTCAAGAATAAGAGCAAAGGGTCAAACAATCGTCACAAACTAAACCGCAAGATAGCCCGACTTCATCAACGCATTTCAGACACCCGCAAAGATTGGCATTTTAAGCTTGCTCATAAACTTTGCAATGATGCTGGGATGGTGTTTGTTGAGGATATCGATTTTCGTACCTGGGCAAAAGGGATGTTAGGTAAACACACTCTTGATGCAGGGTTTGGTCAATTTGTATCTATCCTCAGATGGGTGTGCTGGAAACGGGGTGTGTATTTTGGCAAAGTGGACAAAGATTACACATCACAAGTATGTCCACAATGCGATACACATACCGGGAAGAAAGAACTCAAAGAGAGGATACATTCTTGTCATTCATGCGGTTATACTACTCACCGAGATGTGGCGGCCGCACAAGTGATCCGGAACAGAGGGGTCAACGCGCTGGGACGCAGCGTGTTAGAAAATGCCTGTGGAGACAACCTGACGGGGACTGGCAACAGTCTAGTTAAGAGTCCTAGAAGCAGGAAGAAGGGTGGAGAAGCGCGGATTTATCCCGCTTCGTAACATCCTTTGAGAATCCCCGTGCATTTATGCCGGGGAGTACGTCAAAGGTGTAAAGGTATTCGGGCGGGAAGAAGTGCGTTGAAAACTCACGCAAACCAGTTAAGCTTGGGGTATTTACTCAACGGGCGCTACCAAATCGTTCAAGTTAAGAGCGCCCGGTCATGGAGTCAAACCTACATTGTGGCAGATACCCGTCAAAACGGACAGCCCCAATGTATAGTTAAGCATTTCCAGCCCCAGGGGATTCATCCTAAATATTGGAGATTCGGTAAGCGTCTGTTTGATAGAGAAGTGGATATTCTCAAGAAACTGGGTAACTACAGTCAGATTCCTAAGCTTTTAGATAGTTTTGCAGATGATAGAGGCTTCTACATAGCGCAAGAGTTGATTGTGGGCAACCGTCTGAGTCAGGAATTACCCATCAGCCGCTATTGTAACAAACGCTGGAGCGAGTATCAGTGCGTTAAATTCCTCAACGATATTTTCGGTATTCTGGAATTCGTTCACCGTCAAGGGGTAATTCACGGAAATATCAACCCAGATAACCTCATCCGCCGCAAATCTGATGGTAGGTTTGTCTTGATTGATTTTGGTGAGGCGTATCAGATTAATTCAGCTTCTCAGGTGAAGGCGGTGGAGGGAATCGGGTTTTCTTCGTCTCTGTCTCTCACCTCTAGCTTTTCACCTCTCACCTCCCATAGCCGATACGCACCAAAGGCAGGTTTTCCCCATCCTAATAGTGACTTATATGGAATAGGCGCGATCGCAATTCAGGCAATTACCCGGCTCAACCCTGAAGAATTTCCCATCAATCCGGATACTGGGGAGATTAGTTGGGAACAACACGCATCAGTGAGCGAATCGATGGCTTTTGTTCTCAACCATACTGTACAACAAGACCCCCAAAAGCGCTTTCAATCCGCTACTGATGCCTTAATTGTTTTAAAAACCCTAGTGATGAGTTGTGAGGTGCAACAAGTGAGTAATCAGGAATTTGTTAATGAATTAGCTGTAGAGCAAACTATCAAGCCTACAAATAATCAAATTTTAGAGCCAAATTGGTTCAACTTTCCACCCCTAATTACGGCAACGGGAGTCGGTATCGCAGCTTCTAATACTGTGGCGATTTCCTTGGGACTTTATTCTCTTCTATATGCCGCTCCCTCTAATCCTGCACTCGATCTTTTAGAGAGGGCTAGAATAGAATATGATGAGGGTAATTTTAATGAGGCAATTGCTCTAGCTCAATCTATTCCCACCGATAGCTCTCTCTATCAAAAATCTGTATCTACAGTCCAAAAGTGGCGACAAGAATGGTACAATGCCGAGGCTCAGTATAAAGCCGCTGCACAAGCCTTGATTGAGGAACGTTGGCATGATGTACTCTTGGAATCCCGTAAAATTAACAATGTCAAGATTTGGCAACGGAAAACTCAGCCCTTGGTAGAGGAAGCGAAACTGCGCCTAGAAGCAGAAGCTCAAGAGTTATTAGCCATGGCATACGGACAAGCAGCTCAGAAAGATTTTACCAGTGCGATCGCATTTCTCAAACAAATTCCCCCAGAAACACCCACGGGAGCCAAAATTTACCCCAAGTTATCTGAATATCAAGAAAAGCAGCGGATTAAAGCTCAATCTTTATTACAACAAGCTTACCAAAGAGCCGGAGAGCGAGACTTTAAGGCTGCCTTAAATTATCTCACCCAAATTCCCGAAGATACCCCCACATATCAAACAGCTCAAGTTAAGATGGCTGAATATTCCCAAAAGCAAGCTTCTATCGAAGAAGTGAAGCGGATTGTCGAATTAGATAGGGCAGCCCAAGGAAAGTCAGGGGAAATTTCAGACCGAACTGCTGCCGAGTCATCCGTCAATACTGATAGTACAGGTAAAACTGTCGAACTCAATCCCGGCGAGCAGCTTCAGGAGGTTAAACCTAAAATTTAGTATTAACAGGACGCAAAGTTTTTATATGTAGGGTGTGTTAGCTTTGCTAACGCACCATTGATGAAGCCATTGAAGCGGTGAAACAATTAAAAAACAATCCGGAACTCTATCTATCAATGATAGATAATGGATTGAAACGTCCCCAAGAATTTACAGAAGAAATAATTACTGAATATTATAACTTAATCCACAATTATCTCACATCTTTTTAGCCAACAATCTGAATAAATCATTAAATTACATAGCCACGATGAAGTGATGCTCCATTGCCTAGAATTCAGTATGGGTGATGGTTTTCGCCGCCTGTTAGTACCACCGCAGGGGGTAACTTCCGCTTAACTTGTCACGAATGGGATCTAGCTAATGCCCACAGCAACCAAAATCAATTTGTGCAAATTGATTAAAAGCTATATCAATTTATGTAAACTTTTGTGTGGCGAGAGAAAATTAGTACAACCGACAGGTATACAATCAAAACCAGCGTCTAACAAGCTCATCAATAGACCTCTGGCAAATGCAAAGGTTTAAGGAGCTTCAGTTCCTGATTTCTTGTTAGGAGTTTCCGAATAAAAGAAAGGAGTCTAATAGAGCGCACCGTTGGGAATTGTGCCTTTTGAAGGCAAAATTTTTTGAGCAAACGCAAAGGAGTTATTCAATTTAATGAGTATTCCGATTCAAGTTTCACCAGCAACGAACGATCTGAGCCTATCCATAGATCAGACGTTGGCAGAAGTGGTGAAAGTCACTATCCCGAAGTCTGGGGTAGTCCCGAAAGTAGATGTCTATTTTATGGCAGATACAACCAGTAGCATGGCTCCAGCGATCGCTGCCGTCAAGAGTGGCATGGTGGATATCCTCAACCGAACCCAGGCGCTAGGGTCTGATGTTTGGTTTGGGGTTGGCAACTACAAAGACTTTCCAGCCCCGGCTGTGGGGAGACATCCCTACGTCTTCCCGCACCCGTGTACTCTGAGTGCCAATCTCCCCGATGTCATAGCGGCAGTTGATCCCTGGACAATCACCGCCGGCTTCGACCTTTCCGCGTCTCCGTTCT
>NZ_JAMZMM010000588.1 GCF_024178385.1 Limnofasciculus baicalensis BBK-W-15
GAGTGGGGAGTAGGGAGTAGGGAACTCAAAACTCAAAACTCACAACTCTCTTCCCCATTTCCCCATTTTCTAAGAGTTTTTCTTCAGCCAGCTAAACATGGCGCGTAAATCTTTACCTACTTCTTCAATTGGATGTTCGGCTACCTGACGGCGCATGGCAGTAAATCCGGGTTTCCCTGCCTGCTTTTCTAACACAAACTCGCGGGCAAATTGCCCTGATTGAATTTCGGTAAGAATTTTCCGCATTTCTGCACGGGTTTGATCGGTGACAATGCGTGGTCCGCGAGTATAATCACCATATTCAGCAGTATTAGAAATGCTATCGCGCATCTTGGCCAAACCGCCTTCTACCACTAAATCAACAATAAGTTTAACTTCGTGGAGACATTCAAAATAAGCTAATTCTGGTTGATAACCTGCATTAACTAGGGTTTCAAATCCCGCTTTAATTAAGGCACTCAAGCCACCACAAAGCACTGCTTGTTCCCCAAATAAATCAGTTTCCGTTTCTTCGCGGAAAGTAGTTTCCAAAATACCTGCACGAGTACCACCAATACCTTTAGCATAAGCCATCGCGCGATCGCGAGCTTGTCCTGTGGCATCCTGATATACTGCAAATAAACAAGGTACGCCTTCCCCTTGCTCGTAAGTGCGCCGCACCAAATGTCCCGGTCCTTTGGGTGCTACCATAATTGTATCTACTCCCGGTGGCGGGACAACTTGAGCGAAATGAATATTAAAGCCGTGGGCAAAAGCTAAAATATTCCCATCTTCTAGATTGGGTTCAATTTCTTCTTTGTAAATCGTTTTCTGCACCTCATCTGGGAGCAGAATCATAATTAAGTCAGCAGCCTTTGCTGCATCAGCAACGGTATGGACTTTCACACCTGCGGCTTCAGCTTTCGCGGCAGACTTACTACCCGGATACAGCCCGACAATGACATTCATGCCACTATCTTTCAAGTTTAGGGCGTGGGCGTGACCTTGAGAACCATAACCCACGATCGCGATTGTTTTACCTGCGAGTAGGTCTAGGTTAGCATCAGCATCATAATACATCCGAGCCATAGAAGCATCTCCTTCCTATAAATGTGGCGATTAACTGCGAACTCTCGATTTTACCGCAAAACATGTACCCACATAATTTAATAGTTACAAAAAAAGGGAACAGACAAGAGTAAAGAAGGAGAGTTGAAATCAGCCTGGGCGAATTTCATTCGCAGCTACACAAACAAATTCCGCCTGCGCGGAATATGAAAAATTAAGGATTTATTAACCCGCGAAGGCGGGTTTTGTCTGTGTAGCTGCGGTTTCAACCGCCGAATTGAGATGAGTGGTTACTCATTCAGCCGACTAGGAATAGTTTTAAATTTCTCTTTAGATCCCAAAGAATAGTCTTGAATCTGGAAATCACCAAAAGGTTTAGCTTCTAAGCGGGAGCGCAAAGCCTCATCCAGAATTACTCCATCTGTTTTCTTACCCACACCAATCAGAATAATACTTCTTTGGTAAGCAGTTTCATCCTGATTTGTTTGACAATTTTTACCTCGAAATTGTCCCAAATTTAATAACCGATAATTCTTCACGCTACCCACATCTCGAAATAACTTTTTGCCTAAAAGTTGGATTTGTTCAGATCTTCCAAAAGCCCTGGCTTCTTCTGTGGCTGGGGAACCTTCACATGAAGCGGTTCCCACTGAAATAATTTCACTGGGATTATTCATAATTTTCTGGATTCCTTCTTCTGTTAAATTAGACTGTAATGATTCAACTGGGATCAGTTTTCCGCCATAGTTAACTTGAGATGAGCTACCAAGTTGCCATTTATATTCTCTCGATAGTACGGCTATATTAAATTCAGCGGTTTTTCCTTGGCTATCCTTTCCTTCAACGTAGGGAAAATAATCTACATCACCTTTTTTCTGTGGCGCTTGGGCGTTAGGTGCTAACCAACTCCTTTCTGAATAGGAAAAGCCTAAAGCGGTTAGGGTGATTAATCCCCATGTGACTAGGAGGAAGATTAAAAAAGCGAGGAGTAACCATCTTTGTCGCCCTTCATCTTGTGAGGGCAATGTTGCTTCCGGTAGTTGGGTAGTGGTACTCCCACCAAAATTTACAGTTGTTGTTGATGCCCCAATTGTTTGCCCTTCAATTACTGCAATTCGATCTAAAATTTCTCTGGCATTAGCAGGGCGTTGACGGAAATCTCGCTCCATTAACCAATCGATTAGATCTAAAAATTGAGGTGAAATGCCGGAAGTATAATCCCGCCAGTTCAAATCATCTGTTCGATTGGAGTACATTGTATCGGGATGTTGTCCTGTTAGTAAATAGACAAATGTTCTGCCCAAAGAAAAGAAATCCGATCGGGCTGTGGCATCCCCAGTTGCTTGTTCCGGTGCGGTGTAGCCTGTGGAAACAATTGCGGTAATCCGATGTCCTGCGCTAAGTTTGGCAAGGTAGGTGCGAGTCACTTCTCGCGCTGTGCCAAAATCAATTAATACGAGTCGATCCTCTCCTCGATCTGAGAA
>NZ_JAMZMM010000589.1 GCF_024178385.1 Limnofasciculus baicalensis BBK-W-15
TTACACCACTTTTCAAATAAATGACGTACAGAGAAACCCGGTTTCTTTAAGAAACCGGGTTTCTGGGCTGTACTTCATAAACCTAGAAAATATTAATAACCAATAACCAATAACCAATTAGCGATCGCGAAGTTCGGTTTCCAGTTTATCTAAATCCTCTCTGAGGAAAATTATTACCTGTCCATTATAAGCTTTGCCGCTATCGGTTTGGGTAACTTCCAGCCAATAAGCAAACCTTTCACCTAACAATAGTTTCCCCTGTTGTGCGATAATAAGAGGTCGATTTTGTCGCCGTGCTACATCGATAGTTTCTGAGGTGGGGTAGTCGTAAACTAGTCTAGATCGCTGATAATCTTGATAAATAGCAGGACCATAAATTACTCGCAGAGACTCTTCAAGGCGTTGGGGAGTTACTCCATTAATCGTGTCATAGAAAGAAATACGTTCACTGCGAATATATCTTCTGTCTGTGGGAAATCCAAGATTACCTGGAGGTAAAAATGTGGCTTGAAAAGTAAACCTTTCCGCTCCTGTATTGCTTTTTTTTACTAATAATCCATCGCCAATACCAGGGCGCAATGTGGGATGTGCCGCAATCCAAGAAGTGACCATTTCAACTGTGTCTCCTGGTAAAGCATTAGCCCGATTTACTCCTAATGTCAATAGAATTCCCAGTGACAAAACTGACCATAATTTAATGCTTTTCATGACAAGTCTCCTAATAAAAAGGATGAAGGATGGTTTACTCTATTTCAACATATCGATATAAATCTTCAATCTTAGGATCTGGAAACTGCTCGATTACACGCCACAATACCGTGTAACTGCCATCCAAACGCTGATAGACAGGTTGAAATACCACCAGAAGATCGCTACTAGGCGTTTTGAGGATATCAGGGAGATTCCGTCGCTGTGCCCTGGTAATTGGTTCCTTTTTTAGCACTGCCTCCGGTAACTGAAATTGAACTAATCTCACCAAATAAGTATTATTCAGAATAATTGGCGATTGGGTAGATGCGGGTGGGCTAATTTGTGGTACTAAACCAATACCATTTTTCCCTGTGAGGAAGCGTCTTTGATCGATTTGGATTGCCTCTACCCGATTGGGAGGAAGATAGTTAAGAAATAAATCCTGCTGTTGGGGTGAGAGAAGGGAGACATTTTCTAAATTAGTTTCGATGTCGTCGAGAGAAATTTTACCTAAATTGGCGATAAAACCGTAATTTAGTCCCGGCGTGGGAATCTGGAAGTTGCCATCTTTAATTTCGATCGCCAATTTAGATATTATACCACTAGGAGTTTCTCCCAGAGCGGCAAAGGAGAATTCCTCTGGTACAGGAGGTTTCAGGCGATTTCGCAACCGATTGGGATCTGGATTATAAGTTTGGGCGAGTAAGACACGGGTAATACCCCGATTTGGTTGGGCGAGAAATTGGGCATACCGCTGCCTTTCTAAGGGCAAAAGTCCGTAGTCACCGATATCTAAAATAGCCCAATCTTCACCCGGATCGATAATTTTAGTGGAGTCAGGAAAAACAGGTAATACTGCGAGGAGTTTTTCCCTTGCGGCAGTTAAAGTGGGGGTAGATTCTCTTGGTGGTGCGATTGCAGGTTGGAATGGCGGTGCTGGATAATCAGCAATGGGGGTTTTCGCGGGAATACCAATAACAAGGGGTTCGGGTTTCGGGAAATCTGGTGCTGGGGATACTCTTGGTAATCTGGAATTTGGGGAGGTATGAAGAGAATTCAAAGATGAAGGATTATCTTGTGGTATAGGATTAGTAGCAGTTAAACCTGCCAGCATGGGTAAACGCCTCTCTAAAACTTCCATCATTGGTTTGAGTTGTTGTGTGGAGGTGTATAGAGAGCAGTAAACCTGTCGCTGAGGTAGGGTTAAATTGGCTGGAATATTGGCATCAACTGTCCCATTGCTACAGAGAAATTGAGGAATTTGGTATTGAACTTTGAGAAACTGTTCCACCTTTCCTAAATGGAGGAATAATTGTCGCCTAGCTCCTTTAACTTGGTTTTCATCTGTACCAGTTAAAGCGCGTTGCATCCAATTAATTAAATTTAGTTGCTGTTGGACTAATTCCTCTGCTTCTGGCCAAAACTCAGTGGTAGTGCTAGGTTGTTGTGGCACATTCTGAGTGTTAGCGCCTGATGGTGCTAGTAACGCTAAGGATAGTGATAATGGTAATACAAGGACTAGTGATAGTTTTTCCATATATTGAGTTGCCCTGAAATTCCTCATAAATCTTGAGAATTCCCTATTCTAGAACATAGCGAACTATAGCCGTAACCAATCACCTCCTAGACTTGTCCATCTAAGCTACAAATTGCGATCGCGTATTACTACAGTTTAGTGTGCTACAGAAAAGTGATAGCCACTTGTGGTTTTTTATTACCATAAGTTTGTATCTATTAGCGTGCTGTTGTCTCTAATCGCCTCAATAACCGCAAGCCAATTAACTTTTTAGCTAGACAGGCGGGAATCCCCACGTCCATACCCGCTTCGGGTTGGCGTGG
>NZ_JAMZMM010000134.1 GCF_024178385.1 Limnofasciculus baicalensis BBK-W-15
CTTACCAGCCTAAGTCAACCACTGACTACGTTATTTGAGTCACGACACCCTGGGATGCGTAGCTAGTCCCATGCTCTGTCGTTTGCAGTTAAACAGTTTTAAGGTCCCTGAAACAGTGCTGCAAGCCCAACAGAGCTGCTGATAACATTGGCAAAGCTAACTTTACCCAGCAATGGGGAGGAGACAACCATATCTCCAAGGAGGGGCAACCATACCCCTCCACCCCGAACAGGGGTAGGCGGTTAAAACCGCTACCGCGTGTTCCTCTCCGGTCTCGCATACACGGAGTTTCCCACGACGAAGGTTTTTTATGACATTGGCTACCAATTGCATTGGGTAAGAATTGATCTCAGGCTATTGTTAGAATCAGTTGCCTTGAGTCAATCGGAGTTAACTAAACCGTTCTCTTTAGTTTTTAAGGAAAGCTAGAGTTTTCGCTAACACAGTTATATTGGGTAGCCAAAGCCAGAGGGATAATCAACAGTTTAGATTGACCATATCAGATGTGGGATTATCGATCGGTCACACAAGTAGTGAAAAGAATCTCGATCGAATAAAGGATGAATGCTCTACGCTTTTAGCGTTTCTGGATGGTAGGATGAAGGGTAAAAAATTACAAAATAATTTACGGAGACAAACGAATTTAGTTATTCGTAAAGTCAGAATTATTGCGTAACAACAATAATGGTCATCTCCCGAATTTATTCAGAAAATCAATTTCATCCTTCATACTTCATCCTTCATCCTTCGTACTTCATTTCAATATTAGGTCAATCTAGAATCTAAAAACAACAAAAACCTCAGTACCTAAGCGTGCTGCCAATTTTTGAGGAAATTGAATGCCAAAGCAAATTATTATTGCAGAGCAACATCGGCTTTCTGCCGTATTTTGGGAAGATCAAATTCAAGAACTAATCGTTGCTACTGGAACCCACCAGGTAAGTGATATTTATCTGGGCGTGGTCGAAAATGTATTGCCGGGAATTGATGCAGCTTTTGTTAATATCGGAGATCCAGATCGTAATGGCTTTATTCATGTCACAGATTTAGGTCCATTGCGGCTGAAACGTCGGGCTGGTGCGATTACTGAACTACTCACGCCCCAGCAAAAAGTATTAGTCCAAGTGATGAAAGAGCCGACAGGTAACAAAGGACCTCGGCTGACGGGAAATATTACTTTACCTGGTCGATATTTAGTCCTAATGCCCTATGGACGAGGTGTCAATTTATCCCGACGGATTAAGAGCGAAAACGAACGAAATCGTCTGCGGGCGCTAGCGATTCTGATTAAACCCCCTGGGATGGGATTGTTAGTTCGGACAGAAGCAGAGGGTAGAGCCGAAGAAGCGATTATCGAAGATTTGGATACCCTCCAAAAACAATGGGAAGCGATTCAGCAAGAAGCAAGCTCTACCAGAGCGCCCTCATTATTAAGTCGCGATGATGACTTTATTCAGCGCGTGCTGCGAGATATGTACACCTCAGATGTGAATCGCATTGTCGTCGATTCCCATACCGGGGTGAAGCGGGTGAAGCAGCATTTATTAAGCTGGAGTGGCGGGAAAGCACCAGAAGGGGTTTTGATCGATCATCATCGCGATCGCATTTCCATTCTCGATTATTTCCGAGTCAATGCAGCAATTCGGGAAGCCCTCAAGCCCAGAGTCGATTTGCCTTCTGGCGGCTACATTATTATCCAGCCCACAGAAGCCCTCACTGTAATTGATGTTAACTCCGGTTCCTTTACGCGATCGGCAACAGCGCGGGAAACTGTACTCTGGACTAACTGCGAAGCCGCCACGGAAATCGCCCGCCAACTCCGCCTCCGTAACATCGCTGGTGTCATCGTCATTGACTTCATTGACATGGACACGCGCCGGGATCAATTACAGGTGTTGGAACATTTCAACAAAGCCTTAAAAGCCGACAAAGCTAGACCTCAAATCGCTCAATTATCCGAACTTGGCCTAGTAGAATTAACCCGTAAACGCCAAGGTCAAAATATTTACGAGTTGTTTGGTAAAACTTGTAGCGCCTGTGGCGGTTTAGGGCATACAATTTCTCTGCCTGACGAGTGGGAACCGCCAGCGAGAGAGATGATTGAGCCTCCTGCACCATTGGATGTGAAGGCATCACAAACCCAAAATTTCTCTGACTCCTTTGATATCCCCACCGATAACGATACCGACGATCTTGACCTGATGTATCATCCAAATTATCAGGAACGAGGGGGAGTCAATACTCGCCGTCGCCGCCGTCGTCAGCTTGATGAACCAGTAGCCAAGGAAGAACCCGTTGCCAAAATTGGTACCCGGATGAATCCTATACCTCAACCTAGTTCAGATTTAGGGGAAGATATTGATCGCCCATCAATCAGTTCCTTATCTTTATCGCCGCGCACAATAATCCCAAGGAGTAATAGTATTCCAGATGACTTAGGAATGGGGGGGCGCTCTCCTATATTAGACTCCGGCGAACGATACCCGAAATCTCAAATTATCAAGTCGCCGAGGGAAATTGAACCGCCAAAAGTGGTTTGTGTCGAGATGACGACAGAGGAACAGGATGTTTATGCCCTGATGGGTATTTCTCCTCTGGTACGCTTAGATGAAGACATCAGAAACCCCAAATCAGTAATTCTATCGGTGGTACTTCCTGGAGAGGGACAACAAACCAATTTATCAACAAAAACACCTGTAGAATCTGAAGATTCTGAAGATTCTGAAGATTCTGAAGATTCTGAAGATTCTGAAGATTCTGAAGAATATTCTGGCGTTAGTGCTATGAGTAACCAATTTTTCTCATCACTAAATCCAGAAATAGAGGCAGACTTCTCTATCGAATCTGATGAATCTGAACCACCTATAGAGCAAAGGGAGCCGACGATTCAGAGTGAATCAGAAAACAGTCCTCCCCTGATTCGCCGCCGCCGCCGCCGTTCTTCAGCAATAGATGGCGACGATTTAACAATTGGGTGATTTGTTGTTAGTTGTTAGTTGTTAGTTGTTAGTTGTTTGTTGTTTGTTTAGGACTTACGCAAAGCATCTGTCTGTAGGGTGTGTTATGCGTAGCTAACGCACCATTACAAGTAGATCGGGTGTGGGTGCGTAAGTCCTATCATAGTTGTTATTTATTTGACAAGAGCTAACCAATAATTAACAACCAACAACCAACAACCAATAACCAATAACCAACAACCAACAACAAATAACCAATGACAAACAACCAATCCAACTATTGTGAACTACCAGATATATCTGGCGATCGCGGATTGGTAGCAGGCGTAGATGAAGTTGGACGGGGGGCTTTATTTGGACCAGTAGTAGCAGCGGCAGTTATTTTGCCCCCATCTACTCTGCCTCAACTTGCCTTGGCTGGTGTAAGAGATAGCAAGCAACTGTCTGCGAAGCGACGGCTCAAACTAGCTAAACAAATTCAAGAGTTGGCATTAGATTGGAAAATTGGTTATGCCACCAGAGATGAAATCGACAAGATTAATATTTTACAAGCCTCTCTTTTAGCTATGAAACGAGCTATTCTCAAGCTAAAATTAAAGCCGGATATTTGTCTTATTGATGGCAAACAATCGATCTTAGATTTACCAATACCACAGCAACTAATGGTTAAAGGAGATGCGCGATCTCTAGAAATTGCTGCTGCTAGTATTGTCGCTAAAGTATGGCGGGATGATTTGATCGATCGTTGGGCGATTAAGTATCCACATTACGATCTTGCAGCTAATAAAGGTTACGGAACCGAAAAACATCGGTTAGCGCTACAAAAATACGGACCTTCAGCTATGCACCGTCTGTCTTTTAGATTAACGGAGAAAAAGTAAAGCTGATGGGTGAAAAACTGTCAGATATAGCAACCGCCAGGGCGGTTAAGACATGCTAAATTCCTGAAACCCTTGATTCTCTTCCTTTCTTCCCCTAGTGCAGCGCGGCAGAAGTTTCTCACCAGTTTCATTGATAGTGGTTTTTTCTCCCCTGCTCCCTGCTCAAGAGATCCCCTGATCCCCTGCTTACAACTGATGGGAAATTTGCTGCCAACCTGCACTAGCCCCCAGCAAGAAAGTCCCTAGCTATAGTTGAAATGGTGCGTTACGCTACGCTAACACACCCTACAGATATAAGATAGATCGCAATTACACTGAATAGGAAGTCTTATGACACAATACGACGTATACGGTCTGGGGAATGCTCTGTTGGATATCGAATTAGAAGTTTCTGGCGAGATACTTCAGGAATTGGGAATCGATAAGGGCGTGATGACTTTAATTGAAGAAGATCGTCAGGATCAAATTCTGACACACTTAGATAGTCACCCCATGAAGCGTGCAGGTGGAGGCTCGGCGGCGAATACGGTAATTGCAGTTAGTCAGTTTGGTGGGAAAGCCTTTTATTCTTGTAAAGTCGCCAATGATGAGCCTGGAAAGTTTTACCTTGAGGATTTGCTCCGCTCTAATGTAGACACAAACTTACAGCACCATCCTTTGGAAACAGGTATTACAGGGAAATGTTTGGTGTTTGTGACTCCTGATGCGGATCGTACCATGAACACATTCCTGGGCATTTCGGCTAGCTTCTCAGAAACAGAATTAGTAGCAGATGCGATCGCACAATCCAAATACACCTACATTGAAGGGTATCTGGTGACGGGTGCTGCTAGCAAATTGGCGGCAATTAAGGCCAGAGAAATAGCCAAAGCAGCAGGTAGAAATGTATCTCTATCTCTATCCGACTTTAACATGGTAAAGTTCTTCAAGGATGGATTGCTAGAAATAATTAGTTCGGGTGTGGATTTCCTCTTTGCTAATGAAAGTGAAGCCCTGAAAATGGCTGAAACTGAGGATATTACGGTGGCAATTGACTACTTAAAACAGCTTAGTAAGTGTTTTGCGATTACCCGTGGTGCGAAAGGGTCTATGATATTTGATGGACAAGAAATTATTGAAATAGATTCCATCCCAGTCAAAGCGATAGATACCGTTGGGGCGGGAGATATGTATGCTGGCGCTGTACTTTATGGACTAACTCATGGTATGAGTTTTACTCAGGCTGCTGAGTTAGGATCTTTAGCTGCTGGAAAGTTGGTTAGTAATTTTGGACCGCGTTTGAAAACAGAAGAAACTCGTTCTTTGTTGGCACAGTTGCAAAGTTAATAATCAATAATGTAGGGACGTTAGCACAGCATTTGGGCAATCGCATTTGACTTTCACCCAAATCTTGTATCCAAATGCTGACGCTCCCCCATCCGTTACATCCGTTACCAAATCCGTTGCCCCATACTTTTGATTTTTTTTTTACGCATAGACGCGCAGCGGCTTCTCGCCAGAGTAGGGCGCAAAGGTAAACGCAAAGGTACGCAAAGTTTTTTTTAGAGGTTCAATTTTACTTTTTAATTGGAGTTAAAAAGGAAGAAAAACTTTGCTATAGTTGGTTCTTTGTGAGGAACACCATTCAATTCAGTTTCTCCTGAAAAGTTTGATTTCTCCTCCTCGCTCTCAATATGATATTTTTATATTATAAAGTAATAGTAGTTGCACTAGTAATGGAGGCTATACTCATATTTTGACTATCCCTGCTAGCCCATTGACTATAATCTAATAGTAGTTGGTGCATTAATTTTTGCTTAATTCTGACCAAAATACTTTTGAGTAACCCATTTCCTGTTGTTTCTATAATTGGTGAGGGAGTCAGAGATAGGGGAAATGGTACATCAACGCTAACTTTTAAATTTGCTCTACCTACTAGTCGAGTTACTCCATTATGGTAAGTCGGATAAAGTTTTCCTTTTAAGTTGAGAGCAAAGCGTTGATTAATATAGTCTAATCCGGGAATTGTACAGCCGACAGATGTCAGGTTTACTGCACCGTTAGCATCCGCCCATACTCTTAATTCAACTATTGGTTGAAAACTTAATGTCAGAAAATTTATCGGGCGCATTTTCAGGGCGAAGCGATCTCGATCGAGTTGCTCTATGCGATCCCGATCCGCGATCGCATACACTAGGCGTTGAGGCTGACGTAAATAGTGCTGAATCGGAATAGGCTGTTCCGGTACAGTGAGTTCAACTGATTGGGATGCAAAAAAATGGCTGTACATAAGGGGATATTTGTCAATAGATCAATTTGGTTTAATTTCATTACCCATAGATAGATCTAGGGGACAGCCATAAGGAAATTCTGGATATAGCCAAACAGCTCATCGCCAATAGCTCTTCCTCGTCGGCTTTAAATCTTGATAAGTTTGAGTTTACTTAAATTTACTTTACACTATTTCAGCGATTAGCGAGTAATTTCTCATTTTACCGGGGTCGTGACTCAGTTTAGATCGTATAACCACATCTAACTTAATATTTCTCAATGGGTGCGCTGGATACATTAGTGTAAATATTGATTAAATACATAGTCATTTAAAGACATGTAGGGATATGCTGTAAGAGATGATTTGCAGGAATAGAGATCGACATTGCCAACTACACCCGTAAAAGCGAAGTATTTGATAAAGTAATATTTTATGTCAATATCCATAGCCTATTTAGGACCACCTGGTACTTACGCAGAAGCGGCTACCCAGGCTTATTTGCGAACTCTACCAAGTGAAGTAATTGGCGAATATTTGTTACGTCCTTATCCCACAATTGCCCAAGCTTTACAGGTGGTAGCGCAAGGAGAAGCGACATTAGCTGTTGTCCCGGTAGAAAATTCAATTGAAGGTAACGTGGCGCTTACCCTAGATACCCTCTGGCAATTGTCAGGACTACAAATTCAACAAGCCCTGGTTTTACCAATTGAAAATACCCTCCTTTCAAAAGCGTCTAGTCTGGAGGAAATCAAAACAGTTTATTCTCATCCCCAACCTTTAGGTCAATGTCAAAGATGGTTGGAAAGATTTTTGCCGTCAGTCCAATTAGTGCCAACTAGTTCTACAGTGCAAGCTCTAAAGTATTTAGAGAATAATTATACTACAGCCGCGATCGCATCTGCTAGAGCTGCACGGCTTTACAATATACCCATCTTGGTTTCTTCTATCAATGACTATCCCGATAACTGCACTCGATTCTGGGTACTGAGTTTACAGCCGTCTCCAGGTGGCAGTCATACTTCTTTAGCATTCAGCTCTTCTGATGTACCTGGCTCTTTAGTCAAACCCCTCCAAGTATTAGCGAATCGAGGGATTAATATGAGTCGGATTGAGTCTCGCCCTACTAAGCGCTCTCTTGGCGAGTACATTTTCTTTATTGATTTGGAAGCAGATGCTTCTGTTAATTCTGTTCAAGAGGCTCTCTCAGAATTAGCTTCTCATACCGAAATAGTTAAAATCTTTGGTAGTTACAATGTCTTACCTATTAACCAATGAAGGATGAAGGATGAAGGTTGAAGGATGAAGGATGAAGGTTGAAGGTTGAAGGATAAAACTCATAACTTGCACCATTCTCCAGAAGGCGGTTAAAACCGCATCTACACAAACAAAACCTGCCTCCGCAGGTTTCAAAGCTACAGAGTTGACATTAGTCCGCGAAGGCGGACTTAGTTTGTCTAGCCGCGATTTCCAATCGCTTTGGCTTGTTGCGATTGGTACAAGTTATCAGATAAAACGAATTTCATACTTCATCCTTTAGACTTCAGCCTTCATACTTCATCCTTCATACTTCATCCTTAATACTTTAATTAAAAACATCCTTAAGCACAGTACGGGCTGCCAAGTGATTGCGAGTCGAGCTGAGGATTTCCGATTCCCTTTCCAGACGTTTATGAGTTTCCTGCATTTCCAAGAGTGCTTGTTGTTCGGAGGCCACACCGTAAAGATTGCTAGCAATCCAGTAAGATAGTTCAATGGGGAGATCCGGGAGGTCTTCGGGTAAATCTATTCTCTGGTCAGCCAACTTAGAAGAAAGATGGACAACATCTCGTAGCAATTGCCTCAGCTCTCTCGCCATTTCTCTCAAGTCTTTTTCTGGGGGTCGATCCTCAATCCATTCTACTAAGCCAACTCGATATGGTTTTTCTCTAACGTACTCCAAAACTCGAAATCTCTGCTGCCCTAGAGTCAAAACTTTCATCCTGTCATCGGGCAAACGCTGGAAATGAATAATTTCCGCACAGCAACCAACTGCGGCGGGTTCACCTCGAACTGAGTCCCACATCAAGACTCCAAATCTGCGATCGCTCTCCAAAATCGTGTTCATCATGATTCGGTAGCGAAACTCAAATATATGGAGGGGGAGAGGGCGGCCTGGAAATAGAACCACTTCAGGTAGTGGAAATAACGGAAGTTCTCTCACAGCAATTGAGGAAGAGGATGCCATTGTGCCTTGGTTAAAAGAATAATTGCGCTTCTTTTCCTACTTTAACGGATGTTATTGGTTATTTGTCGTTGGTTATGGGTTAAAGGTTAGAGGTTGGAGGCTAGAGGCTAAAGGATCGAGATCGGTTTGTTCCCGATTAGCCGCGATCCCGTCTTCTATTAGCCATTACCCAGCTTATCAATAAAGGACTAATAACTAATAACCAATAACTAATAACCAATAACCAATAACTAATAACTATAGCTTGACTTCAATATCAACACCCGCAGGCAAATCCAGTTTCATCAGAGCATCAATAGTTTTAGAAGACGGCTGATAAATGTCGATGATACGTCGGTGGGTTCGTGTTTCAAAGTGTTCTCGTGAATCTTTATCAACGTGGGGCGATCGCAACACGCAGTAGATCCTACGCCTTGTGGGTAGAGGAATCGGACCAATTGCTGTGGCGTTTGTCCGATTAGCGGTATCGACAATCTTCTCGCAAGATGTGTCGAGCAGTCGCCGATCGAAGGCTTTAAGACGAATCCGAATTTTTTGCTGCTGAATTGTTGCCATTTTTTTAGTTGTCTAGGTTCTGAATAAAGGTGAATAAGGAATGAGGTATGGGAAAAGCTAAATTTATTTTTTCTTTTCCCTGCCATTAATAAGGAGCAGAAAAGTTGAGACTTTTCTGCCCCTGCTTAAGCTAGAACAGCGCTACTTCAGAATTTTAGAAACGACACCAGCACCGATAGTGCGACCACCTTCACGGATAGCGAAGCGCATTCCTTGTTCGATAGCGATGGCGTTGATCAGTTCCACTGTCATCTTGATGCGGTCTCCTGGCATCACCATCTCCACAGTACTGCCGTCGTCAGCAGTATAAGCCTTGATGGTTCCGGTCACATCCGTGGTGCGGACGTAGAATTGAGGGCGGTATCCGGCGAAGAAAGGAGTGTGACGACCACCTTCTTCCTTCTTGAGGACGTACACTTCAGATTCAAACTGAGTGTGAGGGGTAATCGATTTTGGTTTGGCAATTACCATCCCGCGTTCAATGTCTTTCTTTTCAACACCTCGGAGGAGAATTCCAGCATTGTCTCCAGCCATACCTTCTTCGAGACTCTTCTTGAACATCTCAATTCCGGTGACGGTTTTCTTTACTGTGTCTTTTAGTCCGACTAACTCAACTTCATCGCCGACCTTGACTTTACCACGCTCGATCCGACCTGTAGCCACAGTACCGCGTCCAGTAATGGTGAAGACATCTTCCACTGCCATCAGGAACGGCTTGTCAATATCCCGTTCAGGTGTGGGGATGTACCTGTCCACTTCATCCATCAAGGCATAGATCTTATCAATCCACTCATTCTCACCCTTGATAACTTTCGGGTTAGCAGTCATTACTTCTACTGCCTGTAAAGCGGAACCTGCCACAATGGGGATGTTGTCGCCGTCGAATTCATAGCTGCTGAGGAGTTCCCGAACCTCTAATTCAACCAACTCCAAAAGTTCTGCATCGTCAAGCATGTCTTGCTTGTTCAGGAAGACAACCAGGTTAGGTACACCCACCTGCTTGGCTAGCAGGATATGTTCCCGTGTTTGAGGCATTGGGCCATCAGCAGCGGACACCACTAGGATAGCTCCATCCATTTGTGCAGCACCCGTGATCATGTTCTTCACATAGTCAGCGTGTCCTGGACAATCGACGTGAGCGTAGTGACGATCTGCCGTTTCATACTCAACGTGAGCGGTATTAATTGTAATACCCCGCGCCTTTTCCTCTGGTGCCGCATCAATGTCAGCATATTTCTTTGCTGTTGCTTGACCTAGTGCTGCCAATGTCATGGTAATAGCAGCAGTCAGCGTTGTTTTGCCGTGGTCTACGTGACCAATTGTACCGATGTTAACGTGGGGTTTATTCCGTTCAAACTTTGCGCGTGCCATGAATTAATTGTTCCTTTGCTTATGCTTATTTATGCGTTCCCTTTGTTCTTGGCGATGATTGCTTCAGCCACATTGCGAGGCACCTCATCGTAGTGGCTAAACTCCATCGAGAATATACCCCGACCTTGAGTCTTAGACCGGATATCCGTAGCATAACCAAACATTTCTGCCAGTGGAACTTTGGCAGAAACTTTAGCAATTCCGGCATCAGAACCCATGCCTTCAATTTGACCACGGCGGGAGTTGAGGTCGCCCATGACATCACCAAGGAAGTCTTCTGGCACTTCTACCTCAACTTTCATCATAGGCTCTAATAGAACGGGTGAAGCGTTCTTTACAGCGTTCTGAATTGCCATTGATCCAGCAATCTTGAATGCCATTTCCGAAGAGTCTACCTCATGGAATGACCCATCTACTAAAGTGGCTTTCAGATCGATAACTGGATAACCAGCTACAATCCCGGATTCGCAGGCTTCTTTCATCCCTTGTTCAGCGGGGGACACGTACTCTTTTGGTATCGAACCGCCTACAATTTTGGAGACAAATTCAAAGCCAGTACCTGCTTCTCCTGGCTCCAATTGAATTACGACGTGACCGTATTGACCTTTACCACCACTTTGGCGAATAAACTTGCCTTCTGCTTTCACCGCTTTGCGAATGGTTTCGCGGTAAGCCACCTGGGGTGCGCCCACATTAGCTTCCACCTTAAACTCCCGCAGCATCCGGTCCACCAGAATTTCTAGGTGGAGTTCACCCATCCCCGCAATTACGGTTTGGTTGGTTTCTTGGTCAACACTGACGCGGAAGGTGGGGTCTTCTTCTGACAAGGATTGGAGGGCTTTGGAAAGCTTCTCCATATCTTGTTTGGTCTTTGGTTCCACCGCCACTGAAATCACAGGCTCTGGAATAAAGAGAGATTCCAGAACAATGGGACTGTCTTCCATGGTGATGGTATCGCCTGTAAAGGTATTTTTCAACCCAATTGCCGCACCCAAGTCACCTGCTCGTAACTCGTCTACTTCAATGCGATCGTTGGCTTTCAGCACGATCAATCGCGATACCCGTTCTTTTTGATCTTTGGTGGAGTTGAGGATATAGCTGCCCTTTTTGAGGACTCCAGAGTAAACCCGCAAGAAGGTTAAACGTCCAAAGGGATCTGCCATAATCTTGAAGGCAAGAGCTGACATCGGGGCGTTGTCATCTGGTGGTCTTTCTGCGATCGCGCCATTGGGTAGCGTGCCCTGAATAGCCGCCACGTCAATGGGAGCGGGTAAGTAATCGACAACACCATCCAATAGTAATTGAACGCCTTTATTTTTAAATGCCGAGCCGCACATTACAGGGACGATGGTTCCATTAATCGTGCCTTTTCTTAGTGCATTACGGATTTCGGCTTCGGTTAATTCTTCGCCTTCGAGGTACTTCTCAGTTAATACGTCATCTGTTTCGGCAACAGACTCAATCAATTTCGCGCGGTACTTATCTGCCAATTCTTTGACTTCTTCGGGAATTTCTGTATCTTCAATATCCGTCCCTAAGTCGTTGGCATAAATTTTGGCTCGCATCTTCACCAAATCGACAATTCCTCTCAAGTCGCTTTCACTTCCAATTGGAATTTGGATCGCTACAGCATTACACCTCATGCGATCGAGGATTTGATCGTGTACTTTGTAGAAATTGGCTCCGGTGCGATCCATTTTGTTGATGAAGGCAATCCTCGGTACTTTGTAGCGATCCGCTTGTCGCCACACAGTTTCTGATTGAGGTTGTACTCCACCCACGGAACAGAAAACGGCAATTACGCCATCCAATACCCGCATTGAACGCTCAACTTCAATCGTGAAGTCTACGTGGCCTGGTGTATCAATGATGTTAATCCGATGGTCGTTCCAGCTAGTGGTGATGGCTGCTGCGGTGATGGTAATTCCCCGTTCCCGCTCTTGCTCCATCCAATCTGTCACGGCTGTTCCTTCATGGACTTCACCGATTTTGTGAACCATTCCTGAGTAAAACAGGATTCGTTCTGTTGTTGTTGTCTTGCCCGCATCAATGTGGGCAGCGATGCCAATATTGCGTACTCTTTCAAGCGGGATGGTGCGTGCCACAATTACCTCCTTTTTCTGGTGCCGCGAGTGTTTTCACGAGCTATCCGTTTACAATTCTATACTTTCCCTTAAACTTTTAGGCATTAGGCGCACTTTTAACACTCTTCGCTCTCAAGAGAGGAAGATTCTTTGAGCCGCACTCAAAAGGGATAGTCAAAATCCTCTATTTACTGACTGACATCAAAAGACATCAATCGTGAGTTTAGTAGCGATAATGAGCAAATGCTTTGTTTGCATCTGCCATCCGATGAGTTTCTTCCCGTTTGCGAATTGCATTTCCGGTTTCATTGGCGGCATCCATTAACTCGTTCGCTAATTTGCTGCTCATCGATTTTCCTGCCCGACTTCTGGAAAATTGAATCAACCACCGCATTGCTAGGGCGATTCCTCGATCTGAACGGACTTCCATGGGCACTTGATAAGTCGCACCTCCAACCCGACGGGCTTTTACTTCAACCAAAGGTGTCGCATTCCGAATTGCTTTTTCAAATGTGACTATTGGATCTGCCCCAGTTCGTTCTTCAATGATTTTCATTGCGTCATATATAATTCCATGGGCTACTGATTTCTTCCCATGACGCATTAGTCGTCGAACTAACATGCTGATTAGACGACTGTTGTAAACCGGATCTGGGGGAACCGGACGTTTTTTAATAACTGCACGACGAGACATAAGTTAAGACTAAAAAAAAGAAACAATAGCGACAGTCAAACAATTACCCAAGGGGTAACACTTCCTTTGTAGGTTTGTGAATTCAGGTTTAATTGCTAGTTTTTCAACTAGACAACCATTAACTTAAGGGTGAAGAGTGAAGGATGAAGTATGAGAGAAGGATGACTCTTCATTATTTATCCTTCAATCTTTAGTTAGTGTCATCTTTTCCACTGATGCTTAGATTTATTTTTTGCTAAAGCTAATCATCAGCCAAGGAGTTCAACATACTAACTAAAATATGTTAGTAGTTAATGACATCTAGGTGCAAGCAGCATGATTGGAAGGACTCCTCACTAACCCAAGGCGAAAGAAAACTCTTGCCAAGGTGAATGATTTTGTCCTAGGATTCTTACTTTACTTGACCTTACCTTATTTGGCACTACCTTCCTTGGGACGCTTAGTTCCATATTTGGAACGACCCTGACGGCGATTTTTCACTCCGGCAGTATCCAGAGTACCCCGGATAATGTGATATCGGACTCCGGGCAAATCCTTGACACGTCCTCCCCGGATCATGACAACGGAGTGTTCTTGCAAGTTGTGACCAATACCTGGAATATAAGCCGTCACTTCAAAACCCGAAGTCAGGCGAACCCTTGCTACTTTCCGCAGGGCTGAGTTCGGTTTTTTGGGGGTTGTTGTATAGACTCTCGTGCATACCCCCCGACGCTGCGGACATTCTTTTAGTGCAGGCGACTTGGTTTTCTTCTTGGCTTTGGCGCGTTCGCTCCGAATGAGCTGCTGAATAGTGGGCATGAGTTACGGCGCGTACAGCTTCCTTTATAGTTCTAACGATTGACAAATTCTGATTGTATCGAACTTTGGGAACTATTGTCAAATATTTTTTTTTGTGAAGCCATATTGGTATGATTAAAGGTATATCAGATATGACTTACGCAGCCCTGCCAGACTTAAGCCTTCAGCGTTCGCCCTTATCCTTCTACCCTAAAGGAATTACCACAGCCGCAGCTTTCTAGCGCTTTGGGGTTATGGAAGCGAAACCCGCCGCCCATGAGATCTTCTGAGTAATCTAAGCTCAAATCGAGAATATACTCGCAGCTCTGTCCATCTACAATAACGGAAATGCCACCACAGTCGGAAATGCGATCGCCTTCCTTGACCACTTCATCAAAATCCATTGTGTAGTAAAGATCCGCACAGCCTCCCCTTTGAACTCCTAGTCGCAATCTGGCATCTGGGTTCTGACGCTTCAACTTAAGACGTTTTATCTCATTTATCGCAGCTTTACTTAGAGTAATCATAGATGGGGAGTGGGGAAGACAGTTTTGAGTTTTAAGTTTTGAGTTTTGAGGAATGAGTTTTAATTGAAAACTGAGAACTCAAAACTGAGAACTATTCCGGGGAGTTGGGAGTGGGAAGTGGAACAGCGGATGCCGTATCAGGCGGTGGGGAGTGGCTAATGGGGTAACAAGGGGATGGCAGCCCCTTGTTCTCGATCGGTAGAGATTTGTGGATGGTTATTGCCCTAAATCTATCTGACTATTGCTGTACAAATCTTATCTCAAAACGGATTTCGTTCCGCTGCGCTAACAAAACGATTTTACCCATTAGCGATTATTTGTCTTGAGGCTTACCGCGAGAGTAGTCATCTTCAAAGCGAGTAATATCGTCTTCTCCCAAGTATTCGCCATTCTGAACTTCAATTAAAACTAGGGGAATCACACCAGGATTTTCCAGACGGTGAACATTGCCTTGGGGAACGTAAGTAGATTGATTTTGGTGAATAATTAATTCCCTTTCTCCGCAAACCACTTTGGCTGTACCGCTGACAACAATCCAGTGTTCGCTACGATGGTAGTGCATTTGCAGGCTGAGGCGGTGGCCGGGATTGACTTCTATGCGCTTGATTTTATAGCCTCTTCCTTCTTCTAAAACTGTGAAGGAACCCCAAGGGCGCAATTCTGTGGCGGATACACTTCCTGTGGCTATCGATTGGGGGAGGGAGAGGGCGGAAATTTGGGATACTTCTTGCAGCTTAGGCATATTTTTCTCCTGAGAATAACTTGAGACTTGATTGTTTATGGGGCTAGGGGCTATGGACTGGAGGGTAGGGGTTATGAGATGTATGAGACACCCGATCGCCAGCATAGCAA
>NZ_JAMZMM010000590.1 GCF_024178385.1 Limnofasciculus baicalensis BBK-W-15
TTATTGGTTATTGGTTATTGGTTATTGGTTATTGGTTATTGGTTATTGGTTATTAGTTATTGGTTTAGGGAACGCGGAATTATATCATCTCGGAGCGATTAGTATTAAGAGAAAATCATAAGCCTATTGATTTTGCCAGATCCTAATTCAACAAACAACCAACAACAAATAACCAACAACAAACAACAAACAACTAACAACAAATGTCTAAAGAATTTAAAGTAGGCGATCGCGTAAGATTAATTACCCTCCCCCGTTATGTAAAAACTGCCGAACCGATGCCGATGTTACGTCCAGCAGATGTAATAGAGGTAGGAGAAGAAGGAGTAATATTAGATCGCCGTCCCGGTGGATTTTGGGGAATTCGCTTTAGTCGGGGAGCATTTCTCCTGGATAGCGAGTATATCGAAGCGGTAGAAAAAACCCCCGCCAGCACTCCTGTAAATGAAAATCTGCCCGAAACCTTCTCCCATCCCGATCAAAAAAGCGACGAGGTTAATCAACAGTAGCGGTTTTATTAATAAACACTTAAAAAGGCTGACATGCGATCGTCCTATTTTGGGGTAATATGCAGAACAATTCTTAATAAAATCTGTATTTGAGATAATATATGGAAAGTTTCCGTATAATCCCTATGGATCGCAAAAAAATGGATAAGCGAGATTTGGCACTAAGTTTTGCAGATGATCCTGAACTGTATGATTTTGTTAGGGTTGGTTATCCTGACGAGCTATTCAAATGTCTGCTAGATAAAGTACAGATTAAGGAACATCAGCGAGTCTTAGAAATATAGGGATCTCCGGGAGTTATGGTGATAAGTCAAAGTTATTGAAATCACCAAAGACATCCTAGATCGGCTTTACCCCTGCTCCCTGCCCCCCTGCCCCCTGCCAAAAAAAGAGTTTTCCACCACAAGTCGCAATAACCGTAGGGTGGGCACTCCTCGCTAACGTAATAATCAGCTTTTCAACTTCTCAAGGGGACTGCCCACCCTACAGTAAAAGATAACCTCTAACCTCTAACCTCTCACCTGGAAAGCCAAATAACCCGGATATATGCCACGGTTATCGGAAACTACAATAAATCTGATTTCAATCGGATGTAGCTAAAACACCTTGACTCCTGTAGAGTTGGCGGTAATATTCAACTAGTGAAAGTCTAAGCGTGTGAGTTGGGAGAAAAAAATTTGTATAACTTCCTGCAATCTCTCGGCATTGCTAACCCCACCGGAAGTGGATGGCTGGCGGTGATGTTCACTTTTGGGTTAGCTTGGGTCGTAACTTGGCGTTTTATTCCAGCAGTACATTCCTTTGCCTTACGGGTGGGTTGGGCGGATCAACCGAATGCACGACGACTTAATAAAGAACCTTTACCCAATGCGGGGGGCTTGGCAATCTATGCTGGAGTGGTAGCTGCTTTAGTGCTAGCCACCCTGTTAAGGCCAATTGTCATCGAGGCTGTATTGGCTCAGGTATTGACAATTCTACTGGGAGGTTCAATCCTGGTACTGGTAGGCTTTATTGACGATCAGTTTGGGTTACCTCCCTATATTCGCTTATTTACACAAACAATTACAGCACTGCTACTGGTTGCTAGCAATATTCGGATTGAGACTTCTTTTGGCACTCCCTTCGATCCCTTAATCTCAATTCTACTGACATGGCTTTGGGTTGTGGGGGTTACCAATGCGGTTAATTTGATGGATGGGATGGATGGTTTGGCTGGGGGAATCAGCTTTATTACAGCGATGAGTCTGTTAGGTGCATCTGCTCAGTTTGAAACCAGGGCAGCAGCAACGCTACTTTTAGCGGCTTTAGCCGGGGCTGCTTTAGGCTTTTTGCGGGATAATTTCCATCCATCGCGGATTATTATGGGTGATGCAGGAGCATATTTTTTTGGCTATGTTTTGGCTGCAACTAGTATCTTAGGTAGTGTGAAGGTAACTACTGTATTTGCTTTAGTGCCCACAGCGTTTTTTTTGCTATTACCTGTATTAGATACCACTCAAGTGTTTGTGCGACGACTCCTGGCGGGGAAAAATCCTTTAAGTACTCCTGGTAAAGATCATTTACATCATCGGTTATTAGCTTGGGGCTTTTCTCAGCGCTATGCTGCACTAATTCTTTGGGGTATTACTTTAATCTCCAACGGGTTAGCGATGAAATTACAAGGTATGACTCCGATGGTTATATTTGTTACTAGTATTAGTATTATCCTGCTATTAGCTTTTACTATTTGGCAAAAACTGTGGTGTAAACGAGCTTAATTTTAGGTGAGGTGGCAGTCATAACTTTTTAGCTACCTCCTTAAGCTCGAAACTGCTGTATTAACCAAGCAGTTGTGGCTGACTGATTTTCCTGACGACTACGCCCAAGGGCTTGTTCTAAAATTGCTAATCTCAATCCGGGTAACATCTGCGATTCCTGAATGCGGCGAATACTACCATCAGTTGCAATCGCAAATGCTAAAATTTGCCTAGCTTGGACATTGACAATCCAATATTCAGGAATTCCCAAATCTTCA
>NZ_JAMZMM010000591.1 GCF_024178385.1 Limnofasciculus baicalensis BBK-W-15
CCCTACTCCCCACTCCCCACTCCCTAATTCTGAATATCAGGAGACTCATTAGAAGGGTTAATTTCCTTTGATAGGGGGCTGGGTGATTTTAAACCAGAATCGGAGCCATTCATCATAGAAGTAGCTTTGGTTTCCTGGGGTACAGACTTCCACCAAGACATGCGACTAGGTATGGGGGTGCGGGCTGGTTGTAGCCTTTGGAGAACATCCGCTAACTGTAATGCTTCCAGCGGTTTTGATTCCCGCAGCTTGTGCCAAACAGAGCGAGACATGAGTAAAGTATGCTCAATTCTCTGTCCCCCAATCTGTTCTAAATATTCTTCTCTTTCCGGTTGATAGTCAGCCGAAGTCAGTTTTAGCGACTGTTTCGGGAAGTTTTGGACAATCCGAGCCATTTGAGTTAGGAGTTCGGGATATAAATAGGTGTAGGCTGGATGAACGGTTAGCTGGGCTTCGTGAATTCGGCTACCATCGCGAGATAGCTTTATTTGAAAATAACCAATTGCTGCTTTGCGCTGAGGCTCAAAGACGTAAGCACTAACAACTTCAGTTTGCTCAATCCATTGTTGTATATGCTCGATCAATCCACGGAGAAAACCTGTTTTAAAATCTTGGAGGTGGCGATCGAAAACCTGACGCACCAAGGGTGGCATTGATGCTGTATCTAATTGATAGAGAAGTTGGGCATCAGCATTGCTGACTGGTAGGAGGTTGGGTAAATCTGGTTCGCGAGATGCTAGTTTTTCCAATTCTTCTGGGGCTATTTCCCAGTAAGTCAGTTGGGCTAGGGGTTGAAATCCGTTGTGGCGATAAACTCCTAGGGTATTTTTTTGGTGAATATTAACTTCTAGTAACCAGGTACGTGCCTCCCAAATTGTCTCAAAGCAATGGCGCAATAGTCCAGAGCCAATTTCCAGGGTAGGGGCATTTGGGGAGACTAACACCTGCTCGACTCGCCAGGTACTGCGGGTGCGATTGAATGGGGAAACTTTCATCACTCCCCGAATCTGTTGCTGAGTTTCCGCCACGTAAATACAGAAGTCATGCTGGGCAGGATTGGGGAACCAACTCAAACACATCAACAGCCCATACCATTCACGAATTTGCTGTAATTGGCGGATGAAAACTACCGTGCAACTGTTGCTGTCAATATCAGTTGCCTCTGTGGTTAGGTGTTCAACTGCCTCCAAATCGCTGTATTGAATGGGGCGGATCGCAGTCTTTGGGTTTTCCGGTGGAGATGATGAAGTCATTTTGGGTACAGATGGTTATCCAAAACTTTGACATTTCAGACTTTTTGGCTAACGGGCATGATAGAGTCCCGCTACACTGCCATCTTAAAATGTGGTAAGGGGACGATTGTTATAATTGAGAGTTTGACCTCAATAGAATAGCCATCCCTTATAGGCGTGGGAATGTTCGATATTTTTAATTATAGCTATATTGAGATCCTCTCCGCCTATAACTATTGAATCTGACTTCCTCTACTCTTGATCCGTAGCGTTAACTTGGTCTACCCTTTCTAGCTGCCAGAGAATTTGATTCCCTTCCCGCCGCACTCGTGACACAATCCAGTTGCGCCAATGCCAGTTGTCGCCCCGACTAGTTACGGCACTGGCGTTTACGTCCATTAAGTCAGCAAGTTCTGAACTACTGATGAGGTAGCCTTTGGTGGCAATTTCATCGGTGATGCGTAGAGTTTCTACCAGGTTACGAAGTTGATCTACTCTCACTTCGCGGGGTAATTCTTCCATTGCACCGATATATGAAGAATCTGTCGAATCTATCATGGTTAAGTCAGAGGTGGCAAGGCTCAATGGTACACTTTTGTAGGTTAACTCAGAAGATTGACGTGAATCTGCTACTCCTGTTACTGGTGAATTAATGATTTCCTTCAGGGTTTGGGGAGTCTCAATGCCAGGAGTTTGGTTTAGTGCTGGCGGCTTGCCACTGGCAAAGGTACGAGCTATTCTATCAGCTCGCTCATTTCCGCGATCGCCGTTATGTCCCCTGACGTATTGCCAATCTACCTGTGGCAAATTTAGCTCATCCAGAATTTCCCATAAATCTTGATTTAAAACAGGTTTCCCTTGGGCTGTTTGCCATCCTTTCTTTTTCCAACCTTTAATCCATTTTGTGATTCCGTTTTTCAGGTATTCGCTGTCGGTGTAGAGGGTAACTGGCTCTTTTTGACTACAGGCTTTGAGCATCTTCAATGCCTGGATTGCTCCTTGCATTTCCATGCGATTATTTGTGGTTTGAGCTTCGGCACCACCCATCTCGTAAACTGAACCATCTGTGAAATAAACTACTGTACCCCAGCCGCCGGGACCGGGATTGCCACTACAGGCTCCATCTGTGTAAAAGCTTTTGATTTGGCGAGTTTGGTGCATTCTTAATCGCGCTCGGTTATGGGTTACCAGTTTACAGCTAACCGAACCCCTCTTCTAGATCTAGGTGACATCCTCCCGCCACTGACCTGAGTACAGGTACAGTGGTTGCTCTCCAAGAA